>JAFRFA010000102.1:0-1618 GCA_017434585.1 Mogibacterium sp.
CAGGAAGTGAGCAAAGGTCCACGGCGTCGCGAGTTCGATCTCTTCGATGCAGTCGTGGATTATGATGCCTGTATCCTTCTCGAAATTGTCCATGACTTTCTGGAAAAGTTCCTGCTTTCTGCGGACATATTCTCTCTGGGTAAAGTCACCCCAGACATCCTCCGTATAACATATCGTGAAGGTCATCACGGTCGTGCCCGCAGGCGACGCATCCGGATTCACGACATTGTAGATCACGACCACGCTGTGCGTGTTGTCCTCGTACGACTTCGAGTCCTTTATGTTCTTTGCGTTGTCGAAGGATCCCGGCATGAATATGGTGTAGTCCTTTATGCCGAGCTCTTCTATGCTCTTGTTGCAGGCAACGTATGCATTGAAGAAGCGTATGCCGTGTTTTTCGGCGCTGACCCTTTTGAGTTCGCGTTCAGGTATCCTGAAGTTGTCGTCGAGCAGCCTGTTGTATGCGATCTCCGGATTTACATTGGCAAGCACGTAATTTGTCTCGACCATGCCTGCATCGGTCAGCACGCCGGTGACATTGCCGTCCCTGTCGGCGCATACCTTATGGGCTTTCGTATTGAGCCAGAGTTCTCCTCCCAGCTCCCTGAAGCGCTCGATTATGGCCATGGTCATGCCGTGAGCGTTGTCGCGCGTGATGCTTGGCTCGTACCTCGCATACATGTAGAACATCCACGCCTGATGCACAAAGCTCATCTTCGAATAGTCCGCGCCGATGTATGTCCAGTAGACGTCGAGAATGTCGATCGCGTCCTCAGGCATGCCGATGTTGCGCATGACCTCGTTGAACGGCCTCTCGGCCACCTTTAGGAAGTTCGGGAAATTCTTCATGAAGTACAGGGCGTCCGTCTTGAGGTATCCGTCCTTCTTCACCTCGGACATGTGCGCCGAGAAGTAGTCGTTGGCATCGACACACTCCTTCGCGAGCGACATGAATATCTTCATGGGTTCGCGGCTTCCCGGGACTATCTCTTCCATCTTTTCGATCACGTTTTCGACGCCCGTCGGAAGGGTCACATCGAAATGTCTGCCGCTTCTCGTGGTGCCTATCGCCCTGTACATCTCCGGGATCCACAGCCACTTGATGTCGAGGCCGTGGTCTTCCATCATGATCCTGCCCGGAAGCGCCCATTCGCCCGGCTTGCCGAGCCCGCAGAATTCATGAAGCGAAGCGTCGAATTCGAACCGTCCTCTTACGAACGAGGACGCGCAGCCGCCCGGCAGATTGTGCTGGTCGAGCAGAAGAACTTTCTTGCCTGCCTTCGCGACCGTGACAGCTGCCGACATGCCGGCAAGACCCGCTCCGATCACGACGCAGTCGAACTTTTTGTTGCCCATGTGTATACTCCTTTCCCCAGACTGCAGTTGTTTACTCTGATATTTTATCCTATTTCCTTCCCCTGTGCTATACTGTGAGCATGAAGATAAAGCTCAATGACGCCGCGATCGGATACATGAAAAAACTCGGATTCTCCGACATCGTGCTGCTGACAGACAGCAGCAAAACGTGATGCACTCCCTCCCGCGAGGGGGTGTCGGTAAGTTTTACCGACGGAGACGGGTCCGAGTTTGAAGGCACTCACATGTGCGCGGAATCGCC
>JAFRFA010000103.1:0-2896 GCA_017434585.1 Mogibacterium sp.
AGATACATGGAAGATGTGCGTTCCGGGATGCGCAGGACGTTTGAGACGTCTATGCCGATGCTCTCGCAGTGGCTGAGCATGTCGGTCCCGAGCACGTCGCCTCCTATGGCCGTGATCAGCTTTACAGGTACTCCCAGCTTCGCTAGATTGTGCGCGATGTTCCTGCCGACGCCGCCGTAATTGATCGAGATCGATCCGGGATTGGAGTCGGCCGGGATGAGAGGCTTCAGCGGAGTCCCCCCTATATCTATATTCGCACCTCCTATGACGACCACGTACTGATCGCTGCTTCTGTAATCTTCCATTGGTATTCCTTCAGATCTATATATCCGGAGCGTTATTTCTGGTTTTTGATCCTTTCCTTCCAGCACTTGTAGCACATAGCGGTATATCTGTCGTTTCCGCCCAGCACTACCTGGTCGCCTTCGGTGATGACACGTCCGCTGTCATCGAAGCGGGCATTGACCGTGGCCTTGCGTCCGCATTCGCATATCGTCTTTATTTCGGTGATGGAATCCGCGAGCTCCATGAGTCTGCACGATCCCGGAAAGAAGCGGGTCCTGAAGTCTGTCTTGAGTCCGAAGCAGAGCACCGGAAGGTCCTCTTCATCGACGAGAGTCCTGAGCTCGTCTATCTGTTCAGGCGACAGGAACTGGGCTTCGTCCGCGATGATGACATCGTAGTTTCCGGCATCCTCATAGGCTTTGATTATGCTCTCGTCCGGGCCTATGATCTGTGCGTGCTGCGACAGTCCGATGCGGCTTTTTATTATGTCCGCGCCGTCACGGGTATCCGTGCCCGGCTTGATAAGCCACACGCTCATCCCCTTCTCTTCGTAATTGAACTTGGTGATGAGCGCCTGCGCGGACTTCGAAGACCCCATCGCCCCGTATTTGAAATACAGCTTTGCCATTTACGTTCTCCTTTTGATATATGAATATAATACATTATAAGCGGACGCATTATAAGATGCTGATAAAAATAAGTAAAGTTGACAATAAGTCTGCATCTCTCAAAAAATTAGATTATTATATTCTTTTTTACACCTCATATAGTATAATAGCTTCAACGGGGGTCGACGGATCCCAGGGATAACATTATCACTCTAAAGTACTTTAGGAGGGTTATGATGAAGAAATTTATTGTAGTACTCCTCGCTGCACTGATGGTATTCTCATTTGCTGCATGCGGGGGAAGTAAAGGCGGTTCGTCAGATGACGGCACCATGAAAGTTGCGATGGTAACAGACTATGGTGATATCACTGACCAGTCCTTCAACCAGACAACTTATGAGGCATGCAAGGCATTCTGCGACGAGAACGGCGTAGAGTTCACTTACAAGAAGCCTGCATCCGACGCTGACGCTGACCGTGTTTCTTCGATCGAAGAAGCTATCGAAGAAGGCTACAACGTTATCGTAATGCCTGGTTACGCATTTGCGAACGCTATCTACGAGGTAGCTCCGATGTATCCTGACACAAAGTTCGTTGCTCTTGACGTTTCCGAGGGAGACCTCACAGCTTACGGCGAGAGAGAATTCGACGGACCGAACGTCTACAGCGCTGTTTACCAGGAAGAGCTCGCCGGCTACATGGCAGGTTATGCTGCTGTCAAGCTCGGATACACCAAGCTCGGATTCCTCGGCGGAATGGCAGTACCTGCCGTACAGAGATACGGTTCCGGATTCGTTCAGGGTGCTGACGCTGCTGCAGAAGAACTCGGCAAGAGCGACGTAGAGATCAAGTACGTCTATGGCGGACAGTTCTTCGGCGATGCTGACATCACAGCTGCCATGGATACATGGTACGGCGCAGGCACAGAGTGCGTATTCGCCTGCGGAGGCGGAATCTACAGCTCGGCTGCAGAGGCTGCTGCCAAGACAGGCGGAAAGGTCATCGGCGTTGACGTTGACCAGCAGGGAATCATCGACGGACAGTACGGCGACGGCATGACAGTTACTTCGGCTATGAAGGGTCTTGCTCCTACAGTCAACACTCTGCTCAGAGCCATCAAGGCAGGCGAGTGGGCTGACTATGCAGGCCAGATCCAGAACCTCGGACTCGTTTCCGAGAACCCGGCTGAGAACTACGTACAGCTGCCTGAGAGCACACAGTTCGGCGACGGCTTCACAGCTGACGACTACAACAAGCTTGTCAAGGAGCTCTATGACGGAACAAGAACTGTTTCGAACGACACAGAGAAGCTGCCTACGACAAAGGCTGTAAAGGTAGACGATCAGGGAGCTATCAAGGGATAATTAAGATCAAAAAAGGGCGGTTCCGTAAGGAATCCGCCTTTTTTATTGTCACCTTTTTTTGTATAATAAATATGTATACTTTAGCACTGGTCATTAAGACGGAGGAATACGTATTATGGATGCACCTTATGCCATAGAAATGGTGAACATCACCAAGCGATTCCCCGGCATCATCGCTAATGACAACATCACGTTGCAGCTCAAAAGAGGCGAGATACACGCCTTGCTTGGGGAGAATGGTGCCGGCAAATCCACTCTTATGTCCGTTCTGTTCGGTCTTTATCAGGCCGAAGAAGGCGTGATCAAAAAGGACGGCAAAGAGGTAAAGATCAACAACCCTAACGATGCCAACGACCTGGGTATCGGAATGGTACACCAGCACTTCAAGCTCGTTCAGTGCTTCACGGTCCTCGAGAACATCATCCTCGGAGTCGAGTCCACAAAGGGCGGCATGCTCCAGATGGAAGAAGCCCGTGAAAAAGTACTGGCGCTGTCTGAAAAGTACGGACTTCAGGTCGATCCTGACGCGAAGATCGAAGACATCACGGTCGGAATGCAGCAGAGGACTGAGATCCTCAAGATGCTCTACCGTGACAACGAGATCCTCATCTTCGATGAGCCGACTGCTGTGCTCACGCC
>JAFRFA010000104.1:0-2202 GCA_017434585.1 Mogibacterium sp.
AAGGCACCGACAGGCTTTACCTTCGGACTCTATGACGAGGAGGGCGAGCTCATAGCAGATACGGTCGAGACAGGAGCAAGCGGAGAAGCCTCGATCAGAAGAGTGTATACAAAGGATGACGCCGGATCGAAGTTCATATACACCCTGAAGGAGATCGCAGGCACGGCGGCCGGCTATACCTACGACGATAAAGAATACAAGCTCGAAGTGAGCGTAGTGGACAACGGCGACGGCACCATAAGCGCATACGTATATGACTATGATCCTGATCAGGAGGACATACCAGCCGGCGCAGACGATAAGTACGACGCCTCCTTCGAGAACAAGTATGACCCTGAAGACGCGAATGTGACTCTCGAAGGAGACAAGGATCTCACTGGACGGGATATGAAGACAGGCGAGTTCAGCTTCGACCTGTACGAGACAGACGGCACATACGATACAAAAGACAAAAAGCCTGTTCAGACCGTATCCAACAAAGATACAGAAGGAGCATTCAGCTTCGGACTCAGTTACAGCAAGGTGGGCACATACTACTATGTCGCACGTGAGAACGCATCAAAGCCGCTTGACGGTATAAGCTACGATACCTCCGAATACCATGTGAAGGTTATAGTCACGGATGAAGACGGAGTGCTGAAGGCAAAGACGAGCATACTGGACACTTCAGGCAAAGAAGCAGAGATAGCGTTCAAGAACAGCTACTCGCCTGAGCCTGCAAGCCTTTCTCTCACAGGAACGAAGATCCTTGAAGGAAAGAAGCTCGAGGGAGGAATGTTCAGCTTCGGGCTCTACAGCTCTGACAGCAGCTTCTCTAAGGAAGAAGCGCTCGGAAATACAACAAACACAGCAGGCGGAGCATTCGCCTTCAACGCCGCAAGCTACACAAAAGAGGGCAGATACTACTACATAGTAAAGGAACTTTCAGATAAGCCTCTTGACGGCATCACATACGACAAGACTGTCTTCCATGTTACAGTCACGGTAACAGACGACAAGGAAGGCAGGCTTGTAACATCAAGTGATATATCCGCTGTGGGAGATACCGAGAAGTCTGCGGACAGGATAAGCTTCACCAACACATACAAGGGAAGCGAGCCAGCCGATCCGGATAAGGACAAGGACAAGAAGGACAAGTCCGTCAAGACAGGAGACAGCTCGAAGCTGATCGGATGGGTGATCATGCTGCTTCTCTCGGCAGAAGGCCTGATGGTGCTGCTGATCGGAAGACGTAGCGCAGGAAGAAGGATCTAAGTAAAAGCATGCTGAACAAGGTACTTAGCATCATAACAACGGTTGTTCTGATAGTGTCCATCATAGTTATAGCGCTCCTTGGTGGGGTAAGGCTTATAGGCTTTACCCCTTATGGGGTGACCTCAGGCTCGATGGAACCAAAGTACAAGGTCGGAAGCGTGGTGTATGTACGGCATGTTGAGCCCGAGACACTAAAGGAAGGGGATGTGATCACCTTTCACATCTCGGAAGATGAGCTGGCTACCCACAGGATAATACGAGTCGAAAGAACAGCAGACGGTCTTCAGTTTTGGACCAAAGGCGATGCAAACAGTATATCTGACGGAAGCCCGGTAGCGGCAGGCAACGTGGTAGGCAAGGTGTACTTCACAATACCGTTTCTGGGGGTTTTTTCAGGCTTTCTCGAAAACACCCGGGGAAAGATCATCATAGTACTCGGAGCACTGATACTGCTGGTACTTATATGGCTGAATGACTATCTGACAAAACTGGATAAGGAATCTAAAAGGTAAAAACATATGAAGAAACTGAAAATGATGAACAGCAAATACAGAGCAGCGATCATGTTCTTCGCAGTCATGCTGTTGGTGTCTTTGGTGGGAGTGAGCGCCTGGCTTGCAGACGCATCGGGCACAATCTCCAATCTGTTCGATCCTTCTGTACTTAAGATAGATCTCGGAGAGACAGACACAGAGATCGACCTTGACGATGACCCGACAACCAACACCTACGAGATGATCCCTGATGAGGAGGGTTGGAAGACCATCGCAAAGGATCCTAAGATAACTGTCCCTAAAAAAGCGGTGGACTGCTGGGTGTTTGCGACAGTCAAAGAAGAGAACAATATCATCAACGGCAAGACATGTGTGACTTATGAGATTGCAGACGGCTGGACTCAGCTTCTTGATGATAGTGACCAACCTGTAGCCGGAGTCTACTACAGAAAGA
>JAFRFA010000105.1:0-19368 GCA_017434585.1 Mogibacterium sp.
GATGCCATCTACAATGTCATCAAGGGCAACATCACCGTCGAGGACGCGATGGAGACCCTGATGGGCAGGCCGATGGGATACGAGACGGATTACCTGTAAAGAAAAAATGTGCCGGGCGTGGATCATCTCCCGTCCGGCGCTTGACCGCAAATACATGCGCCCGTAGCTCAGTGGATAGAGTAGCGCCCTCCGAAGGCGAAGACCGCGGGTTCGAATCCCGCCGGGCGCACCACAGCAAAACAGACGTCTGTATGGCGTCTGTTTTGTTGTGCGTAGGCTGTGCGGGTGAGGACCCGCGACGGGTTCGGATTCGGGTATATTATAAGATCAATACCCGAAAAACCGCAGTCAAGGAGCGAAGACCGCGTCAGCGGCGGCGAAGCCGTCCTTGACGGCGGGATCATCCCGCCGGGCGCACCACAGCCAAACAGCCTTGTTTTTCAGTCGTGCTTTTTCATGAGCATGTCGCGCGCCGCTTCGGAGCCGCTGTGTATCAGCTCGGCGATGATGCGGTTCATCTCTTTCTGTTTGTCCTTAGGCATCTCCTTCATGCTGTTCCTTATGTCGGCAAAGGCCTTCAGCTTTTTCTCGCTGATCTGCTCCAGGCTGTGCATGCCCGTCGCTTCGATAAGCGAGAACAGAGTATCCACGAACAGTTCCCTTTCACTGTCGTCAAGCTTTCTGAGCCAGCTCTTCTGGGACTTCTTGATGAACAGTCCCAGCTCCGACGGCTTTGACTCCACGAAGCTGTTGCGCGTCACTTCCCATGTCATCGGGTCGTGCTGGGCGATCAGAGAGGCTTCGCTTTTCACGAACCTGTGCGCGACATCGCTGGTCAGGAGCATCCCTATGACAGAAGTATCCGGAACTATGCTCGTTACTTTCGAAAGGACGCTCTTGTACTCTTCCGTCTCCATCACCTCAGGTCTGAAGCCAGGTCCGTCGTTGGTATATACAGCGGTTATCCTCTTGCGGATCCTTTTGTCGCAGAAGGCCGAAGCGTAGACGGCGAAGTTGCCGCCCTTGGAGTGGCCTCCGAGCCGCAGCGGGCGCTTCACCCGTTTTCCGGTCTCGTTCAGATACCACACGGCTCTGCGCTGGCCCTCCGTCTCCTGGAGGTAGCTCATCCTGAAGTCTTCCTTCCAGCCGGCGATGGTGCCGTCCGTTCCCCTGAAAGCGACGAACGCCGTTCCGTCACCGAGGAAGTAAGTCACCGCAGCCATCTGCACCGCCTCGTCCGCATCCACGATGTCCACGTAGCCCGTCATCGTGATGTCTGCGAAGCGCTTCCCGGTCACCATGCTGTCCATCAGCAGCGGTGACTTCGCGATATGGTCGTCATCATCATGGATCCTGCTGCGGGGGTGCTTTCTGAAATACGCCTTTCTGACCTCGCTCAGCGGGACGGCTTCTCCGTCATAAGGAACTATGCCCTCGAAGCAGGCGTAGGCAAGTTCCGAGAGCACGAGGTTGTCCACTTCATTGAAGGGATCCTCATCAAAGGTGATATCCCCTCTCCATTCAAGATAATCGAATATATTGCTCATTTAATTGCTTGGATGCGGCATGTACTCGTACAGATTCATGGCCAGCGTGGATATCGGCATGGTCTGGAGCCATACTCTGCCCGGGCCGGTGACTGTCGTGAGGAAGAGACCTTCGCCGCCGAGCATGATATTAGACAGGCCCTTTACGCTCTCTATCTCCATCGTGCATCCGGCATCCATGGCCGCCACGTAGCCGCTGCTTATGATAAGCTTCTCGCCCTCTCCGAGAGTCCTCTCCTGGCAGGCTCCGTTGATCTCGAGCCATACATAGCCATTTCCGGAATACTCCTCCATCAGGAATCCTTCGCCACCGAAGAAGCCTGTCGAAAATTTCTTCTGCATGTAGACTTCCATCTCAACATTCTCGGTAGAGGCGAGGAATGAAGATTTCTGCGCTATGATCGGCGTCTCTGCGACGTTGAAGGCCAGGATGTCCCCCGGGCAGCTCTTGGCCAGAGTCAGTTCGCCCGCCTGCTCGGCAGTATAGTGGTTGAGAGCTATCGTCTCCCCCACGATGGCCTTCTTGAATATGCCGCCGAAGCCGCCGGTCTTCGTCTCCATCGTGATGCCCGGGCTCATCCATGCCATCGCTCCGCTCTGGCACTTGATGCTTTCGCCCTGTTCCATCTGCATCTTCAGGATCGTGAAAGGTTCATTGAGAATTTCGTACTTCATAGTATCCTCCTGTTCCTAATTTCCTTATATATCTTATGGATCACTTTATGATTATACACCCTGAAGGCCTGACTCCGCACCCTTCGGCCCGGAGCATAGCCGTTGCTGCTTCATTCCCGGCCGTCTTTCAGGCTCTTACGGTCCGGCTCGATCTGTCCGATGATCGTCGCCGCGAATATGATGGCCGCCCCGGCGATCTCCCGCGCGCTCATCATCTCATGGAGGACTATTGCGCCGAAGATCGTGGCAAATACAGCCTCGAGACTCATGATCAGGGCCGCGGTCGAAGGGTCGGCATACTTCTGGCCGATGGTCTGGAGCGTATATCCTCCGGCCGTAGGCACGAGCGTCTGATACAGCAGCACCGGTATGCCCGCGATCACCTGCGGCAGCACGAAGCCGTCTGTTATGAGCGCGATCACAAGACCCGTCAGCCCGCTCACAAAAAACTGCATCTGCGAAATGAGGACCGCATTGTGATTATCGACGAAGCAGTTGACCGCAACTATCTGGGCCGCAAAGCCCGCCGCGCTGAGCAGCGTCAGCCAGTCGCCCGTGGTGGCTCCGCCGAGGCCGCCCTTCAGACTCATCAGGGCAAAGCCGATTATCGCAAGGGCGATGCACAGCACGGTGCGCCGGCTCACTTTTGATCCGAGGATAACGGCGAACAGCGGAGTAAACACTATATAAATGGAAGTAATGAATCCCGATTTGCCTGCACTGACAGTCAGAAGTCCGATCTGCTGGCACAGGGAGCCTATCAGCAGGCAAAAGCCGCAGCACAGTCCCGCTTTGAGGAGCTTTGCCTTCCTGTATCTCAGGTTATCGTAAGAATGGCGCTCTGCTGACAGATAGCCGCTTTTCTTCAGGCTGCGCAGCGCGACCGGAGCCAGCACCGCAGCCGCCATGAGCTGCCTGACCGCATTGAAGGTAGCAGGAGGCATGGCCGCGTTGCCGAACTTCGAGGATATGAAGCCCGACCCCCACATGATCGCTGTCAGCAGCAGCAGTATATTGCCTTTCATTTTATCGCTCATGTATCCAATCATAAGCCACGGGATATTGATTTTTCAAGGAATTCCCGCCGAAATCTATTAAAAAAGTGCTGTTTGTTCTTGACTTGACGCTCCCGCGTGAATATACTGATTGGGCGTGTGCAAACACGCGGTATCGCGGCAGACCACAGTGTCGGCAGCTGCGAAGCTAATAATTTATTACTAGTCATGCCGAAACAGTAATGGACATTACCGAGTAGGCGGACCGAAAAAGCTCTGCATCAAGGCACGGGTACCGGTCATCCGGACGTAAAGCGCATAAGCAGATCCGAGTAGGTAGAAAGGAAACAAGATGAAATCTTACATCGCAAAGCCTGCGGACATCGAGCGCAAGTGGTATGTGATCGATGCTGAAGGCAAGACTCTCGGAAAGCTCGCCGTAGAGGCAGCCACGATCCTGAGAGGAAAGAAAAAGCCTATCTACACACCTCATATCGACACAGGCGACTACGTAGTAGTCATCAACGCCGAGAAGGTAGCTGTGACAGGCAAGAAAGAAACTGACAAGATCTACAAGAGACACAGCGGTTATCCGGGCGGACTCAAGGAAACCACTCTCGGCGAAATGAGAACGAAGAAGCCTGAAGAGGTCATCCTCCACGCTGTAAAGGGCATGATGCCTAAGGGCAAGCTCGGCCGTCAGATGTTCAAGAAGCTCAAAGTCTACGCAGGTCCTGAGCACCCTCATACAGCTCAGAAGCCTGAAGAGTGGACATGGTAGAAAGGAGGAGTAAGCAATGGCAAAGACAATGTATCAGGCAACAGGCAGAAGAAAGTCATCTGTAGCCAGAGTGAGACTTCTCCCTGGAGCAGGCAACATCATCATCAACAAGAGAGATCTCGACACTTACTTCGGTGAGAAGGACGTCGTCAAGAACGAAGTCAGAAGACCTCTCGAGCTGACAGGAACACTTGGCAGCTTCGACGTCATCGCCACAGTAAACGGCGGCGGCTTCACGGGCCAGGCCGGAGCTCTCAGACACGGCATCGCAAGAGCACTCTGCGAAGTCGACGAAGAGGCTTACAGACCTGCACTCAAGGCAGCAGGGTTCCTGACAAGAGACCCAAGAATGAAAGAGCGTAAAAAGCCGGGTCTCAAGAAGGCCAGAAGAGCAAGCCAGTTCTCGAAGAGATAATCAGGCATCGCGCTTCAGAGAAGCAATCGAAAAGAGATGTTTTCCAAAGCGGAGAACATCTCTTTTTCAATGTGTAAATGCTTATGTTATAAGGTTTGATCTGACCTTTGCTTTTATTCCTCGACGTTTTTCTTGAGCAGTCCGAGGAGCAGGCATCCTACTACCGATCCTACTACCAGAGCCACGAGGTACATAGCTACATTGCCTACTACCGGGAATACGAAGATCCCGCCGTGCGGCGCCATGAGCGTGCACTTGAAGGCCATCGAGAGGGCTCCGGCAATGCCTGAGCCTACCATCAGCGAAGGGATGACGTGCAGCGGGTCAGCCGCAGCGTACGGGATAGCTCCCTCTGTGATGAAGCAGAGTCCCATGATGAAGTTTACAGGACCGGATTTTCTCTCTTCTTCTGTGTACTTCTTCTTGGATACGATGGTCGAAAGAGCGATCGCGATAGGAGGCACCATTCCGCCTATCATTACAGCAGCCATGATCATGTATCCGATCTCGTTCTGGTTCGCGAGCGCAGCTGTACCGAATACGTAAGCAGCCTTGTTGAGCGGGCCGCCCATGTCAGTTGCCATCATGGCGCCGAGGACCAGTCCGAGCACTACCGCCGAACCGGAGCTCATGCTCATGAGAACGTTCGAGATCCATGTATTGAGCGCGCCTACTATAGGGTTGATCGCGCACATCACCACGCCGATGACGAGTATTCCTCCGAGAGGATAGATGAGCACCGGCTTGATGCCTTCAAGCGAAGGCGGGAACTTGCTCGTGAGCTTCTGGAGGCCCTTTACGATGAAGCCTGCAGCGAATCCTGCCACGAGAGCTCCGAGGAATGCCGACGGGATGTCGCCCGCAGGGTTTGCGAAGGTCGCGCCTGATGCGGCGAGAGCTCCTCCGACGAATCCTACCGCAAGACCCGGTCTGTCAGCGATGCTGCGAGCTATGAATCCTGCGAGTACAGGGAGCATGAAGTTGAACGCCACGCCGCCGATGGACTTGAACCATGCCGCTACAGGAGTGTTCGAACCGAAGTTTGCCGGATCGATCGAGTAGTCGTCCAGCAGGAAGGCCAGAGCGATCATGATACCTCCGCCGATAACGAACGGGAGCATGTGCGATACGCCGTCCATCAGGCTCTTGTAGATGAACCTTCCGACGCTCTCGTTGCCTGCCGACTCGGATGCCGCTGCTGCAGCGCCGGAGTGCTGGTATACAGGAGCATCGCCTGCCGCAACGCGGTCGAAGAGCTCTTCCGAGCGGTGGATGGCATCGGCCGTCGAAGCCTTGATCAGCTTCTTTCCGTTGAAGCGTCCCATCTCTACGTTCTTGTCCGCCGCGATGATGACGCAGTCAGCGTCCTTGATGTCGTCTGCTGTGAGGACGTTCTTGGCTCCGCCGGAGCCGTCTGTCTCGACCTTGATGCTTACGCCCTTAGCGGCAGCGCACTTCTCGAGAGCCTCGGCCGCCATGTAGGTATGGGCGATACCGGTCGGGCATGCCGTAACTGCTACGACCTTCGTGCCGCCGGAAGCTGCCGCTGCAGCAGGAGCCGCTTCTTCAGCCTTCTCCTCTGCATTCTCTGCTTCCTTTGCATCTATCAGAGCCAGAAATTCATCAGCTGTCTTCGCTGCCACGAGCGACTTCGAGAATTCTTCATCCATCAGCATCGTCATCAGGCTGGCGAGCACCTCGAGGTGAGTGTCAGCCGCGCCTGCAGGCGCCGCGATCATGAAGAACAGATTGCTCGGCGATCCGTCAGGGCATCCGTAGTCGACACCCTTAGGAACAGTGATGGCTGTGAGTCCCGGCTGCTTTACGGCATCCGTCTTTGCGTGAGGAACGGCGATACCCATTCCTACTGCGGTCGACCCCTGCTCTTCTCTGGCTTCGATCGCCGCCTTGTAGGCCTTCTTGTCATTGAGATTGCCTACCTTGTCGTGAAGGTTCACCATCTTCGTGATGACCGCTGCCTTGTCGGCCGGCTTCTGGTTGAGGGCGATCCCTTCCTTTTTGAGTAAGTCCGTAATTTTCATTCTGAACCTTTCTGCGCTTTGCGCATCTTAAAATAACTATGATATATCAACGAAACTACGGAACTTATTCACAGAGTTTCGAAAATATCGTTTATAAGATCTGCTGTCGCAAGATCGTCAGAGAAAGCGGTGGCGCTGCCTGCCGCGGTCCCCATGTTGAGAGCTGTTAGGTAGTCGTGCGACTTCATATAGCCGGCCACGAATCCCGCCACCATGGAGTCTCCGGCTCCGACGGAATTCTTCACCTTCCCCTCCGGAACGCCCGCGCGGAACCTCTGCCCGTCTTCTGTAATGAGCATCGCCCCGTCGCCCGCCATCGATATGAGCACGTTCCTCGCGCCCATGTCCTGCAGCTTCCTCGCGTATTCTTCGATCTCATCGTCGGTCTTCAGCACGACCCCGAACATCTCGCCGAGTTCATGGTTGTTCGGCTTGATCAGGAACGGATTGAACCTGAGGACCTTCAGGAGCAGATCCTTCGTGGCGTCCACAACGAAGGTGACGCCTTTTCCGTACAGTCTCTCCAGTATTATCTCGTAGACATCATCCGGGAGAGAGTTCGGGATGCTGCCCGCAAGGATAAGGATGTCGCCTTCTTTGAGCCTGTCGAGCTTGTGAAGGAGCTCATCATAGGCCTCCCTGCTGATTGCAGGACCCTGCCCGTTGATCTCCGTCTCTTCATCGGATTTGATCTTCACGTTGATCCTCGAGATGCCTTCGTCCAGCATTATGAAGTCCGCGATTATGCCCTTGTCCTTCACGCTCTGAACGATAGCCTCGCCGGTAAAGCCGGCGGCGAATCCGAGAGCGGTGTTCTCGATCCCGAGATTCCTGAGTATGGTCGAAACGTTGATGCCCTTGCCCCCGAAGAAGCAGTCCTCGGACACAGACCTGTTGGTCATTCCCGGGTCGAGAGGCTTATCCATCCTGACGATGTAGTCGATCGCGGGATTGAATGTCACTGTGTATATCATACGGGCCTCCCCTGTTATTCCTTATCGTTTTTGTTCATGGACAGAGCGAGAGCCAGCATGTTGAATCCTGTCTGCAGGAATCCGAAACCGATCAGGAATCCCGCTGTGACAGCAGCGACCGCCGGATGCACGAGCATGTATGCGCCGAGCACTACTCCGAGTATGCCTATGAGGAATATCCATATCCAGTTCTTGTTCAGGCCCTTCATCTTCCAGCCCATAACGATGCGGGAGGCGCCCTCGATGAGGAAGCCCGCTGCGATGAATCCGAGTATCACTGCGTCCATGGCGAGCGTGCTGCCCGGCTTGACTATAGCGATGATACCGACTATGAGCGCCAGTACGCTCATGACTATCTGGATCGTGCTCATGTCCTTCTTTGTGAATGCCCTTATGATGCCCATAAGTCCGTAGACAAAGAACATGATGGCGAAGAAATATCCCATCGCCAGGAACGTCCCTACAGGCGTGAACATGCACGCAAAGCCGCACACGATCATGAGTATACTCATTATGATGCTTACTACTTTCACTTTTTTACCCTCCTGTTCCGCTGATTATACCATTTCTTCAGTTATAATTCTCCGTTATCTATCGCCTTTATTACGGCTCTGACGACCTTGTAATTGTTCATCATCGCTGTCGGGAATACGTCCAGAGTCTCTTCGCTGTTATTTTCAATGACGGATCCTCCTGTATTCCACAGGCTTTCCGGGCTCTCCCCCTTCATGAACACATCCATGTTGACGCTTACCCGTACAGTGATGTAGCGGTCCCCCATCCCGAGGCGTTTTGCCGCGTTCGCCTTTGCGATTTCCTCCATGTCCGTGAGTGCGAAAGGATCAGGCATGCCGTACGTCTCTGTTATGAGCTTTGCGTTGCTGTCTCCATGCTCACCCTTCCAGAAGTCATCGCCGGTCACGTCCGCGCCCTTTATGACCTTCGGTCCGCGGTCCGCCCACTCCTCTCCGGCGAATGTCTCTTTCATGTCTTTCCGGGTCCGGTCGGTCGACTCGAGCTTTATGTCCTTCGTCAGATCGTAGACCCTGTCCGTAAGATCCCGGTTGAGCACGACGCTCGCGCAGTTATCGAGCGAATCATCGTAGAACCAGGTCGGTCCGTCCGGATCCTTCAGATCGCGCGGATCCGCATGATGGCCCAGATCGTAGTCCGCGATGCCGGTGATGACGACGACATCCCCCATCACGCTGTATCCTCTGGCCGAGCCGCCGCAGCCAACTGAGATTATATACGCATCCGAAAAGTCGAACCTTTCATCGCTGAGTATCGCCGTGGTCTTCAGTGCGGAATCGACCTTGCCGACTCCCGCAAGACACAGAGCGCGGCCGTCCTTCACATACATGACCGTATCCTCTCCCGGTCCCGGGATCACATATTCATCGGAACCCCTGAACATGTTCTCATAGAAGTACTGCGCCTCTCCCGGAGCGTCGCCAGTCATTTCACCGATCTCGAACTGCGGGAGTATGAGGACGCTTATCGGGATCCTTCCGCTGTCCGCAGGCACGGCGCTCTTATCCGCTCCGTCCATGCTGAAATGGAACGGCGTGCCGGAAAGTACTATCACGAGGATCGCAGCCGCTATGCACGCGAGAATGATAAGAACAGGCTTCTTCAGTTTTTGCATATCCATTCAGGCCTCCTCTGCTTCTTTTGCATCTTTCGTCTCCTCTGTCCCTTCTGACTCCTTCGTTTTACGTCCGGCCAGGCGTCCCGCCAGCGCCGCCGCTATGAATATCCAGAGCACGAAGCGCAGAGGAAAGCATATCAGAAGCAGCATCGAGACCGCCAGCGGCTGCTTCATCTGAGCGCCGAGAGTGGAAGCCGTGATGACCGCCGCTGCAAATACCGCATGCCCCGTCAGCACCGCCTGATCCGTGATGCCCGCGGCGTTTCCGAACACGAGCATGGCTGCAGCGAAGCCCATGCACGAGCATGCGAATATGAGAGGGAAGAAATGTCCGCCCTTCATCCCGAACTGTATGCAGAAAGCTGTCATCAGAAGCTTGAGCAGACATATGCCGATCAGCGCAGCGGGAGCGTAACGCATGAATGTCTCAGGAAGCTCTCCCATCTGCTCCTCGCCCGAGAATATGACCATCGGAGCAAGCACCGCCATCAGGCCGATCACCGCTCCGCAGACCGTCTCGCTCAGAATGGCCGGCATCTTTCCGGCAGCCATGCCGGTGAGTTTTTCCGAATATCCGAATACCATGAAAAGGATCATACCGGCAGGTATGTAGATGAGCATCATGGCGAAGTCCGCGGCCGAAGGCTCCGCGTAATCGAATGACGGAAAGCCGAGCGAAGCGTTCCCGAGCAGACTGTTCAGACATCTCATCACAAGGTATGCTGCGCCTGTGGAAAGGCCGTAGAGCAGCAGTTTGGAGGCTTTCGGCACGGACGGCAGAGCACTCCCGTCTTCGGGGTCCTCCTCGACGGCAAATATGCCGAAGAGCGGCACATGGAAAAGGCTCCCAAGTGTCACAGCCGCTCCGATCTCTGAATATTCCTCGGCATGTTCCTTTGCGTATTTTACATTATCTCCGACCCAGTAACAGAGTCCCGCTATGATGCCGGTGAGCCCCGCCTCAGGTCCGACGCTCGCGCCGAACACGAGAGGGATGAATGCGCAGACCAGTATAACGGCCATTTTGCTGTAATCGTAGTGCTTTTCTTTTCTGACCTTGCCGAGCACCTGATGGAGTTCTTCCGGGTAGTCTCCGTACTTTTTCCGCACAAGCCCGGCAGCAAGACCGCCGGCAGCGCATATCAGGACAGGCAGATATTTGAAACCGGCCTTTGCCGGGATAGTATCCCAGATAAGACCGGTGCATATCCCCAGCAATCTCAGAAACAGCCATATCACCGCGCCGCAGAACGCGCCCAGCATCAGTGTGAGCAGTCCGAGTTTGATTTCATTGCCAGTGCTTTTTTTCATCGTAATAATATTATAGTATTCGAAATATCCTTGCTAAGTTTTGTACTTCCTTATTTTGTCCTGTATCTCCTGAAGCTCTTCGCGGGACAACTCGGTCAGGTGCTCCATCTTGTCGAGAAAGTTCGTTATGACCTCGTTCTCTCTTCTGTGCACGACTTCGAGGTAATAGCTGACCACCACGCCCGAGAACATAGCGACTATCACGATCTCGTATACGGTCAGGAGTATCGTCAGAAGCCGTCCGGCGAATGTCGTTGCGACGAGGTCTCCGAAGCCTATCGATGTGCAGGCGACAAAGCTGTACCATACAGCATCGCCGTAGCCGTTTATGCCGGGCTCGAACAGCATGATCAGAAATGAGGATAAGAAAAACCATGCCGCGAATCCCGCAAGCACCTTATGAAAGCCTATTCTCTTCGTCACCGACCAGAGCGTTCTGAGATTCATGCCGTTCCTCCGTCAGTCGAGCGATTCCGGGCCGAAGCTGAACGGCAGCATCTCATCGAGAGTATGCTCCAGATAATCGTCCGGCTCCTTCGCCGAGAGGATTATCATGTTGTCCTTGTCGGCAAAGTCTCTCATGACCTGCCTGCACGCCCCGCACGGCACGCAGTATTCTTCGCGCGCGAAGTCCGTGCCGCCGACTATCGCTATTGCGATGAGCCTTCTCTCTCCCTCGGCGACGGCGTGGAATATGGCGTTGCGCTCGGCGCATAAGGTGCCCGAGAAAGACGCGCTCTCCACATTGACACCGGTGTAGATCTCTCCGGAATCAAAGAGCGCTGCCGCTCCCACGTTGTAGCGTGAATACGGCGCAAACGAATACTTCTGCGCCCCGATGGCCCTCCTGATGAGTTCGGCCTTCATTTCATTGTCGATATCAACAGCCTTTTTCAATATATCATCTCCCGTCTGTTCAGAATTCAAATCTCGGATCATCCCTGTCCACCATGCCGGTCGCCACCGTGCAGCGGCTTCCGGACCTTGCGAAGTAGTTGGCGAGAAGCTCTGTGAAGTCCTTCATCGCCTTCTTTATCTCTTCGACGTTCACGTCCCTGAACCCGTCGATCGGGTAGAACACCGCAGTCGTCTTTTCGGTCATCTTGCCCTGTTCGCTCTGCCTCCAGGCCCAGCGGCGGGTCCTGACCTCATGGCCTGACACGTATACGATCTCTCCCGGTTCCGGATCGTCGTATTCGCCCTCCGGTGCGCCGAACGGTCTGAAGTGGTCCTCAGGGACCGCAGGTCTTACCTCGATGCCTGCCTCCTCGCTCCCTTTGCCTGTTCCGTCAGGTCTGAGGAAGGTATACATGTCGTGAGCTCCTATAGGCAGCCTGTATTTCAGAGATACGGCGTTCCCGAGGTCAACGGCCGGATTGATGTGAGGCATCCCCTTGCCCTTCGCGATCCTGTCCATCAGAGCCTCGATGGCGCAGGCGTACCTGTTCGGATTGACACCTATGGCCCTGAACGCTTCGCGGTAAGGCGTTACGCACGGGTCATCCTTTGCCTTGTTGCCCGAAGCCTCGAAGTACCGCCTGCATTCTTCGGCATATTTATCGAGCATCTCCGTGATAGCCGGCACGTCCTTCGTATTGTCTATCCCCTGGACCGCGACGACTCCGACCGTGAACTCCGGCATTTTATCGAACACCTCTTTGCTTACTTCAAAATACATTCCGTCCCTCCGTCTGTTTCCTTATTATCTGTACACTTGATTTTACACGCAGGCACCTTTATTTGCAAAAAATACGGCAGGGAGAACGAACTCCCCGCCGCGTCCGCGTCTGTTTTATTGGATCCCGGCTATGCTCCGAGCGCCTCGTTCAGCGCGTTCACCAGCTGATCGGCGTCAAGTCCGTGGACCTGAGCTGCCTCGACTATGGATTCACCCTGGGATGCAGGGCAGCCGATGCACATCATGCCGTTCGCGAAGAACGTGCGCACGAGTTCAGGATGAGCATTGATTACTTCTCCGATTACCATATCCTTAGTGATCATTTCTGTAGTCTCCTTTTATCTCTGAAATATGCGGTTATACGTTTTCTGTATTGCTCCACTATAGTACAACCGCAGGGGTCCAAAATCAAGTAAATTCCTATAAATCGGGTAGGAAATTTTAGAGAGCCGCCCTTATAGCCGCCAGGAACTCGTCATACTCTTCGAATGCCGGGTACTGCGGATAGTCCTTCCTGATCTGCTCTGTCGTTCTGAAGAGGAAGCCTGCTTTGCTTGCCTGTATCATCTCGAGGTCGTTATAGCTGTCGCCGGCTGCGATGGTATCGAAGCCTATCGACTGCAGGCCTCTGACCGTCGTGAGCTTTGAGTGATCGCATCTCATCTTTATGTCCGCGATATATCCCTCTTCATCGATGATGAGCTCGTTGCAGAACAGCGTCGGCCATCCGAGCTTCTTCATAAGAGGCATTGCGAACTGCGAGAAAGTATCGCTCAGCACTATGACCTGAGTCTCGGACCTGAGCTCATCCAGGAATTCCTTCGCTCCCGGAAGCGGGTCTATCCTCGAGATAGTATCCTGCACGTCCTTCAGCTTGAGACCGTGCTCCCTGAGGACGCCGATCCTCCACTTCATCAGCTTGTCGTAGTCGGGTTCGTCTCTGGTAGTGCGCGAGAGCTCCGGTATGCCGCTCTCTTTGCTGAACGCTATCCATATCTCAGGGACGAGAACGCCCTCCATGTCCAGACATACTACATTCATGTATTACCTCCTGGTCGGTCAAAAAATCAATCTATAGGGTGGCCGAAATATGCCGTGCTGTATCCATAGCCTTCCTCTTCGTGATCAAAAGGCTTTATGCCGGCCGCCATCGACTGGCATCCAAGACTTCCGGGTCTCGTGTATGTGACCTCGAAGGCTCCTGCCTGCCTCGCTGCGGCGGCCGCTATCTCAGCATCGATCTCGAGTGACAGTTCTTCGAGCACCGGGCTCAGTATGAATTCCGTCATGATAAGGCTGCCGCCCTCTGCTGTCGAAATGTCGCAAATGGCATCGCCGCCGTTTATGATATAGAGTCCTCCGTCAGCGTAGCACTCGTACTCGATCTGCTTCAGCATCCTGCCGCTCAGTTCGATATGCGGTCTGTTCGCCAGAAACGCCTCCCTGTATCTGTTGTAGCTCTCTCTGTCAGCCGGCTTCAGATCGATGCCTGGGCTGAAAGCCTCGAAAGCCTCGCTGTCTCCGATATCTATGTCGTAGTCATCGAAGTCCTCGTATTCCTCATCATCATCCGCCGTAAAGAGAGTGAAACGGGGAGCGTAGAAGTACGGCTCGTAGCCGAGGTCCGCATACCATGCTTCGAGCGAAGGCTCAAGCGGCGAGACGATGGAGATGCATCCTTCTTTCAGGACTTCGTCCTTCACGCGTTTCACAAGCATGCCCGCAAGGCCTTTGCCCCTGTGACCGGGTGAAGTGCATACCGCATAGCTTACGTATACGTCCTGCCCTCTGAATGTGCCGCAGCGGTAGCAGCTCAGAGCGCTTATCACTCTGCCGCTTTCGTCAGTGACCGCCCAGCCTCTTATGTCATCGCCGAAGTTATCGTAAGTGTCATCCACATACTGCGGCTCATCGCCGAAGACTTCGCACCACAGATCGCGTATCCCCTCGTATATGCCGCTTTCGGCGGTCGTTTTTATCTCAAACCTATTCTCCGTCATCATCAGCGGCTATTTCTCTTTCGCGTAGTACTTCATCAGAAGGAAGTCCGGATGATAGCTCTCCTTGGCGCGCCTCAGTCCCTCGATGCCCATGTCCTCCTCGCGGTTGAAGTACTGTATCTCAGGCAGGCGTTCGCGTACGAGCCTGGCGAACTCGCGGTTCACCATGGTGTATGCCCCCTCGACTCCCGGCATGGCTTTTTCGAAGTGTGTGTCGAAGACCTCGTTGTCGAGCTTCGTGCCGGCAGTGAAAGCTACCGGTTCGCCATTCTGATAGAGCAGCCCTCCGAGGAATCCGAGTTCCCTGTAATTCCTGAACATCTCTTCGATCGCGTCAGCCTCGTCAGCGAGTTCAGGATCGTTCTTTTCCATGTAAAACTCATCCACGAAGTCTCTTGCCGCCTTTGTGTCTTCGGTCACCGGGACGAACTCCCACTCTCCGTTCCTTTCGAAGTGCTTTATGTGGTTGCGCTTCGAAGAAAGATGTCTTCCCGGAAGCTCGCAGAGCTTTTCCATCGAGTAGATATAGTCGGCATTGTCGCGATCCTCGGTGATCTCGAATCTGTCTCCGTAGAGAGGCAGGAACTCCTGGAGCGTCCTGTCAGTGAGTCCCCTCATATAGAGTTTCTCGCCGCGGGAATGGGCCTCATCGAGCAGAAGCTCTATGCTTCTTTTTATCTCTCCGTCGCCCTTCGGATACGCGTAGATGTGCCACTGAGGCATGCCGACCAGAAGACGGTCGTCGCACCATGTGATGAGCGGCCTGTAAGCTTTGCGCCAGATGTAGAGATTGGTGAAGCTGTAGTCTGCTCCGTGGCATCCGCTTGCGCAGATCTTGTCTTCTATCGCGGCCTTGTCTTCAAGCCTTATTTCTTTCCAGTCGATCATTTACCCTCCGTATACCAAAAGGCCGCTCCCGGTCTTTACCGGTCACGCGGCCTTCAGAGAACTATTCTTCTGTCTTTTCGTCAGCCTTTTCAGCAGCAGCTTTCTTCTTCGGAGCCGCTTTCTTTGCTGCAGTCTTCTTAGGCGCAGCCTTTTCGTCTGAAGTCTTCTTTGCAGAAGTCTTCTTTGCGGCCGGCTTTTTTGCCGCGCTTCCCGAAGCCTTCTTTGCAGCCGGCTTCTTTGCAGTTTTCTTTTCTGCAGAAACTTCGACGTCAGCTACGGCGAAGTCAACGACAACAGGTTCTTCGCTTTCTGTCTTTACAGAGACCTTGACGTCACCCTTATCCGCTGACTTTGCAGCGGCCTTCTCGCCCTTTTCGAACTGCTTCGAATCCTTTGCAGCCTTCTTTGCTTCAGCAGCTTCGACCAGTTCCTCATCGCTCATGAAGTTGGCCGGGTTGTTCCTTCTGACATCGTCGTGGATCTTTGCCAGCATGAAGAGCACGATGGCGTTGATCAGTGTAGCCATTATGCTCTGGCTCACATAAGTGAGGTACTCTGCCGGCTTGGCCTTCATGCCGTACTGAGCGTAGTAGTCGTTGATCTGATGGATCGTGCTGCCGCCCTGATAGCATGCATAGATGAGCATCAGCGCTGCCAGTACAAAGCATATGACCGTCACAGGCGATCTTCTGAATTTCTTTTTCTTGTCGTACATTTCGTTGTCCTCTTTTCCTTTATGTATATATAGTTTTGCCGCGCGCAGCGGCGTTTTTATCTTTACCGTATCGTACACCGCATGGCTTAAACAGGGCTTAAGCCGCGGCCGCACACCCGCATATATTAGCAAAAAAGCGCAGCTAATTCAACCGTTCACAGCGACCAGTCTACAGGCTCCAGGCCGCAGTCGGAAAGGAAGTAATTGCACCTCGAGAAATACCTGCCTCCGAAGAATCCGCGGTATGCCGAGAGCGGGCTCGGGTGAGGCGCCTTTATGATAAGATGGCGTATCTTTCCTTCATGCGCCTTTTGTATGAGGCCCTGCTTCGCGCCCGCCTGGGCGCCCCAGAGCACAAAGACCATCGGATCCTCTCTTTCGGCCAGCAGCTCTATCACCCTGTCTGTGAAAGTCTCCCAGCCCCTGCCTCTGTGAGATCCCGCCTCATGAGCGCGTACTGTCAGCACGGTATTCAGGAGAAGCACCCCGTGCTTTGCCCAGGGCTCCAGAAGTCCTCCTTCGGGTCTCTGCGGAGGCACTATGCCGAGATCGTCTTCGAGTTCTTTGAATATGTTTACGAGCGACGGCGGCTCCGGTGTCCCCGCCTGCACGCTGAAAGCAAGCCCGTGCGCCTGTCCGGGCTCATGATACGGGTCCTGGCCCAGTATGACAGCCTTGACTTCATCGTAATCTGTAAACCTCAGCGCATTGTATATGTCATCTGCCGGAGGGTATACTGTACCGTGCTCATATTCTGTTTTCAGGAATTCCCTGAGTTCCCTGTAGTACGGCTTCTGCCATTCCTCTGCGAGCAGCTCGTCCCATTTGTTTCCTGTTACTTTCATTCAGCCGCACCATCCGCTTCTTCCGACCTTACGCTGCCGATGACGCCGCGCTTGTCTTCTATTCTCAGTATCACGTTATACACGATCGTCGCAGCGAGCATGCCGACGATGAACCCTCCCAGCACATCTGTAGGGAAGTGCACTCCGAGATACAGTCTGGAAACACCTATCAGTACGGAAAGGATCACTGCTGCGATCGAAAACTTATGCACAGTGCGCGGATCAGCGCCTTCGCCTTTCCATCCCAGGCATCTCAGGCAGTCATAGCTCCTTCCGGTCACCCTGCCTTCCCCGTTTATGATGCGGCCCGGCACCGTTGTCAGGAACATGGCCCATGCGGGCGCTATGGAATTGGTCACGTGGCCGCTCGGAAACGACGGATCGCCCGGATCGGGGATCAGCCTGACGACCTCCTCAAAGAGCACCCACGGGCGCGTGCGGGACACAGCCGGCTTTATGATGAGGTTGCAGCACAGGAAGGCGAATGCCAGTGAGATCGAGCATATGATGCCGAGCCTGCGTGTGCGTTTGGAGATCATAAGAGCCAGGCAGACCAGTATCCAGAAGATCCCGACCTCTCCGAACATAGTGATGGCTTTCATCACCGGAGTAAGCCAATCGGCATGCAGCAGCTGCTGTATGCCGATCAGAAAATTACCGTCAAATTGAGTTATATTGTCCATTGCGCTCCTTTTATCCTTCGAGCATCCCTTTCGGATAATTCACATAGACCTTAGGCATCCTGAGGTCGAAGCAGCACGTGATCTCGTAGTTGATCGTACCGTTGATCGCCGCCAGATCATCTGCGCTGATCTCTTCATTGCCCTGCTTGCCGAGGATGACCACCTCGTCGCCGCGGTGCACATCAGGGACCGCCGTTACGTCTACCATGCACTGGTCCATGCAGATGTTTCCGACTACCGGGCACTTGATCCCGCCTACCAGCACGCTGATCTTGCCGCTGTTGAGTCTCGAATAGCCGTCCGCATAGCCCAGACCTATGGTAGCGATCTTGGTCACGTCCGCAGTCGTTGTGAACTTGCGGCCGTAGCTGACAGATGTTCCCTTAGGCACCTTCTTCAGATTCACGATCTCGGCCTTTACCGTCATCACAGGCTTGAGGTCGAGCACCTTGTTCTTGAGGTATCCGCTCGGAGCGAGTCCGTAGAGGATGATCCCCGGACGGCACGCATCGAAGTGGACCTCAGGGTAGACCATTATCGAAGCCGAGTTCGCGCAGATCTTTTTAGGATCGAAGCCCGCGGCGTTCAGCTTTTTCATGAACGCGTTGTAGTTGTCGATCTGCATCTCGGTGTATTCTCTCTGCTCTTCATCAGCTGTCGAGAAGTGGGTGATGACTCCCGCGATCTCTATGCCCGGAAGCTCACTCATCTGTCTGTAACGCTCTACCGCGTAGTCGCGCTCCTCGTCGGTGAATACTCTGTATCCGATCCTGCCCATGCCTGTATCCAGTCCGAACAGTACCTTCGCAGGATCAGCTCCCTGCTTCATGACTTCTTCATTCAGGGCCTCTACATATTCATAATACATAACTACCGGGATCAGGTCGTATTCGACTACCGTATCCACGCACTCCACAGGCGTGAAGCCCAGTATCACGATGTTGCCTTCGATCCCGTCCTCGCGGAGGTTGACGGCCTCCTCAAGCGTGGCAACGGCAAAATCCTCAACACCGTTATACCTGAGCACCTTTGCGCACTCAGTGGCGCCGTGTCCGTATCCGTTGGCCTTGATGACTCCTATCATCTTCGGGCATTCCATGTGTTTCTTGATCTGCTTTACGTTGTGATCGAAAGCCGACATGTCGATCTCGGCCCATACCTGTCTCAATGTTTCCTTATACATAGCACATCTCCCTTAAAAAGTCCTTAAACAGCCTACCCGTTATGTTATCTGTAAATGCGCGGAAATATGCTCTCCGCATACAAATAAATTGTACTCCTGCCGTCTTGATATATCAAGAAATCTGTGCTATCATACCAAGGCGCGCACAGTTCAGGCGGCAGTGCGAAACCGCATTTGTCTCTGTAGCTCAGGGGATAGAGCAATGGTTTCCTAAACCATGTGCCGGGCGTTCGAATCGCCCCAGGGACACCAAGCAAAAACCGAAGTCCATGCAATCACTGCATTCAGGACTTCGGTTTTGTTTTGCTCCGGTTTTTACCTCAATTTTTGAACCTCTCGATACCCAGCTCCGGCTGGTTCTGTCTGATGACCGCGCCTCTCGTGCGCATATTGAGTTTCCGGACAGATTCATCCTTCATGCTCCACTCATACCTGACATCTCAAAACGGCCTTCCGGCCGTTCTGATACTTATTGCTTACGGTCTATGCCTGATCCTATTTCCAGAATCTGTTGATGAAATCTATACCGGACTGCAAGTCCGCATCGGTACCGTCGGTGAATCTCGTCCTGAATTCGCAGTTCTTGTTCCAGCTGTCTATGAAGTCCTCGACGGTCTCCTCTTTGTTGTGATTGAGTTCCTTCATCTGCCACATGTACGCTCTGAGAAGCGCATACCCTGTCAGCTTGATCTTGCCACCGCTTACCTCATCAAGGTCATCCAGCGAGATCTCTTCATAATACTTCTTATCTTCTGCCATTTTTATTTCCTCCTGTTATAACAGTCTGGATAACTTCAGTATCCTTGCGCATCTTATGTACAATCATGCACCTTCAATGGAGACACAGGGACACGGGCCGGCATATCGTCTCAAAACGGCAGATCGACCCCCGGAAGGATCATCTCCCCTTCATCCATCAGATCATAGTACACGTAGTTGTCATCGAGTTCCGCAAGGAATGATCTTAAGTATCTGTCATCCCTGA
>JAFRFA010000106.1:0-7317 GCA_017434585.1 Mogibacterium sp.
GAGGTCCATCAGCATGAAAGCGAAGGTCTTTTTCTCATCTGCGAGTCTGTGGATCAGCTCTTTGCCGTAGCGTCTGTTGTACAGGCCGGTAAGAGCATCGGTCGAGGATATCATCTGAAGCTCCTCGTAGGCTTTTCGCAGTTCGCGCGTCTTCTCTTCGACCATCTCTTCGAGCCTTAAGTTCTCTTTCTTCTGCTGCTCGATGCGCAGCTCGTTATACACCCTCGCCTGCAGAGATTTGAACAGCATGGAATACGACAGGACTGCTATGATCAGCAGGTACAGGTCTCTTGTATCAAAAAAGCGGATCGCGTACAGCAGTATACCGATCAGAAGGAATCCTGCTGAATTGCCCCAGATATACAGGTTCTTAACCTGTTCATCGGGCTTCAGCTCGGCAGGTTCGACCTGCCTGTTTATGAGAGCCGGATCGCTCTGTGCCCATGAGTAGACCACCAGTCCGAGAAGTCCCACGGGTTCAAAGATCAGCCATCTGCTGTCTCCGTTCGACATCGTGCGGTACAGCCTGTCGAGTTCGAGCAGACAGTACAGCGTCAGCATGACTCCCGAGCAGTTGGTACCGAATGTATGCCCTTTGAAATCCGTCTGCTTGAAGATCGAGATGATGAGCGTGATGGTGAATACCGCGATGAAGAAATAGATCATGTATCCCAGCATGCTGATGCCCGAGACCCTGATGCCTCCGTAATGGAAGAGTACGAGTTTCTGTACGATCATGAAAGCAAAGAAAGAGACCGCGAATGTATGCAGTGCTAATCTTTCGAAATGGAGCCTGTTGTATTCGCTCTGCGCCATGAGAAGGAGGCCGCCGGAGAAGAATATCAGAGGGATATAAGATATGTTGTCCGCTATCGAGATCAGGAGTTCATTCCCTCCCGTCAGTATATCCAGAGTCCTCAGGAGTTCCTCCGCTCCCCAGATGACAGAGCCTATCATGTAGGCCTGGGCTATATTGCGGTAATGTCCCTGTGTATCCCTCGAGCTGTATATGAGCATTGCCGCGCTGAAAGCTGTCAGTGCGGCGAAAGCATGATAAAAGACTCCATGCTGCGGCATGAACGATGACGCAAAAGCCATGACCCACAGCGCCAGGGTCATTATCCTGAACACTTTCGTTTTACTGTTCATAAAAAAATTATATGTTCAAAAGTGTCAAACTTCAACATTCAGGCCGCGGATTGTTGACCTCTCAACTGACTGAGTATAGAATGATGTCATCAAAAAAGCAGCTCCCGGGCTGCTGAAATGCGAGGTATATATGCCGCTCATAATACTCGGACTTATCGTCATAGCGGGAATAGTGATCTACGCCCTTGTCAGATACGCCAACAGCGACGAACAGATCGATATGCGTCCTGTCAGGGAGCGTTATTCGCATGTCTTCGAAAAGATGAAGGAGAACATGAGAAAAGGCGCGAACTACGAAGTAGTCGAGGACGATGATGAAGATCAGCACGGCGATGGTCAGTCAGGAAGCGGCGGACACACCATGCACTTTCCCGACGACGCCGAGGTCGAAAAGCGCAAGCGGAACATACACTAGACTTTGTGCGCATATGTGCCGTCAGGAAGCATCACCCTTCCCTTGTCCGTATCGCAGTATACCTCAGTCATTATGCCGCGTATGCGGTCTTTTATTTTTGCGTCATATATCGGACAGGCCGCCTCGACCCTTCTGTCAAGGTTTCTCCTCATGAGGTCGGCGGATGATATATACATGACTTCATCAGCACCAGATCCGAATATATATACTCTGGAGTGTTCGAGAAAACGTCCTACCTTGCTGACTATGCAGATATTCTCTGTGCAGTCGGGTATTCCCGGCAGTATGCAGCATATGCCGCGCACTATCATGCGCACCTGACATCCGCTGCACGAGGCCTCCATCAGCGCCTCGATGATCTCTTCATCGGAAATGGAATTGACTTTAAAGAAAATGCGGCCATGTTCGCCCTTCTTCGCCTCGCGTCTTATGAGCCTCATGAGCTCGCTTCTCATGCTCACCGGCGATGCAAGCAGCGGAGCGTATCTCTTTGCGGCTTCCTTCCTGTCCTCTTTTGAGCCGCCGTCTGCTATGCGTTCTTTGCATATATCCCTGAACAGCCTTGATGCTGCCCTTCCGATCTTCCGGTCATATGTGACAAGAGAAAGATCAGTATACTGCTTCGCTGTCTTTTCGTTGTAGTTTCCGGTGGATATCTGGGTGATATATCCTTCTTCGCCGCCGCTTCCGGCGATGACTATCTGGCACATCTTGGAATGCACTTTATACTTCTCTGTGCCGTAATAAACTTTGCAGCCCGCAGCTTCGAGCTTCTCAGCCCAGGCAAGATTTCTCTCCTCATCGAACCTGGCCCTCAGTTCGAGCACTACCCTTACCTTCTTGCCGTTCCTTGCGGCATAGATGAGGTACTCGGTGATCTTCGGGTTGGCCGCGAGGCGGTATATCGTGAGCCTGATCTCCTTTACCTTCGCTGAGAACGAAGCTTCGCGCAGAAGGCCCAGGAAGAGGTCCATCGAGTCCTGCGGCCAGGCAGAGAGGAAGTCCTTTCCGGACATTACGGCATCGATGATGTCCTCCCGCAGATCCTTCGTCTGGTCGTATGGTTCATGAGGCTCGTACATAAGCCCCATCCTTATCCATTCCGGAATGGCTCCGGCCAGTTCTTCCAGATACGAGAAGTCTATTCTCGTGGTGCTGAATATCTGTCTGCTGTCTATGTTCAGACAGCCTTCAAGATATCTCCTGAGGTTTCTCGACATTCTGCCGTCGGCTATGAGCTTGTCGGCGGGCGCGGACTTCCTCCTTCGGACGATCTCTCTCATCCCGCCTGCGGTATTGGCCCTGTCTGTTCCGGCAGCTTCGGCATTCCTCGCGATGTCTATAGTATAGATCTCAGTCGTGAGGAAAGGGATAAAGAGCGTGTCCGAAAACATCTTGATGATGTCCTCCGTCAGCACGTATCTGAAAGGCGATCCCGGCTTTATGCCCCTGTCGAGGACGAACAGCCGGGGGATGTCTGCCGGCATGTCTATTATACCGAACCTGTCTTCGAGTTCGGCGTCAAGGCTGGCTATCATGTAGGGACGCTCCTCGTCCAGCTCAGGCAGGCCATCATCTGAAGTGAGAAGTATGATCCTCAGCCTGCTTTTTATCTCGTCGCGGAAGAAATCAAAGCACCTTCCCCTGTCATCCTCGTCCAGCTGATACGGCTCCATCCTGATTACTCCGGCTTCCGCGAGTTTTCCCTCAACTATACCGTATGCCATGTCCTTCTTCATCAGAAGGCCCGGCACCATGCTGTGTATCTCCCTGAGCTGCTCGGCAGGCGTCATGCCCGACCTTTCATCTATCTGATCATCGCCCTCGTCGTCTTCGCCCAGCAGGCTCCCTACCCTGACCTTGAAGAATTCCTCAAGGTTGCTCACGAATATGGCGATGAAACGAAGGCGCTCAAAAAGAGGCACTCTATCATCAAGTGCCTCTTCGAGTACTCTCTCGTTGTATCTCAGCCATGAGATCTCTCTATTCTGAGTAAATCCTTCTTCGTAAAGCATTAAAGCCGGATGATTATCTTCTAGGCTGTCTCTTTACGTCAGGACGCTCAAGATTGATGCGGTTCTGACTGTCGATCTCAGTGACCTTAACGGTGATGATGTCTCCGATGTTCATGACATCCTCGACTCTGTTGACTCTGTGATCGGCCATCTTGGAGATGTGCAGGAGTCCTTCCTTGCCAGGCAGGATCTCAAGGAAAGCGCCGAATCCCATGATCCTTGTGACCTTTCCTTCGTAGACCTCGCCGACCTCGACATCCTTCGTGATGAGTTCGATCTCTTTTCTGGCCGCCTCAGCGCTGTCCTGATCGGCAGCGTAGATAGCGATGAATCCGACATCATCATCGGAGATATCGATCTTGGCGCCTGTCTCCTCGACGATCCTGTTGACGGTCTTTCCTCCCGGTCCGATGACGAGCCTGATCTTGTCAGGATCTACTCTCATGCTGATGAATCTCGGAGCATACGGGCTGAGCTCCTTGCGAGGCTCAGGGATCTCTTCGAGCATGTTCTCGAGGATCTTCGCCCTTCCGATCTTGGCCTGGTCGAGAGCCTGCTTGAGCATCTCTCTGTTGAGGCCGTGGACCTTGATATCCATCTGAAGCGCTGTAACACCGTCAGGAGTGCCTGTGACCTTGAAGTCCATGTCGCCCAGGAAGTCCTCCATGCCCTGGATGTCGGAGAGGATAGCGAACTTGCTGGATCCGTCTTCGTTGAAGCCTTCGATGAGTCCCATCGCTATTCCCGAAACAGGCTTTTTGATAGGAACGCCGGCGTCCATCAGAGCGAGCGTGGATCCGCATGTCGAAGCCATCGAGGACGAACCGTTCGAGCTCATTACCTCGGAGACGACTCTGATAGCATAAGGGAATTCCTCTTCTGTTGGAAGTACAGGCAGGAGCGCTCTTTCTGCGAGAGCTCCGTGTCCAATCTCTCTTCTTCCAGGCGACCTTGAAGGCCTGGCCTCTCCCGTGCAGTAGCCAGGGAAGTTGTACTGATGCATGTATCTCTTTCTTGTCACGTCATCATCGATGCCGTCGAGCCACTGGGCCTCTGAAAGAGGCGCAAGCGTAGCGATCGAGAGAACCTGTGTCTGGCCCCTCTTGAAGAGTCCCGATCCGTGTGTCCTCGGAAGATATCCTGTCTCGCTCCAGAGCGGTCTGATCTCGTCCGGTCTTCTGTCATCAGGACGTACTCCCTCTTCGAGTATGCGTGTCCTGACCTGCTCTTTCTTGATGTTGTAGAGGACTTCGTCGACCTCTTCCATCCTCTCCTCGAACTTTTCAGCGAAGTGTCTCTTTGTCATCTCGGAAACAGCATCGATGTTCGCATACCTTTCCTGTCTGTCGGAAGTGTAGATCGCATCGATCATCTTCTGAGTAGCAAACTCTCTGACTGCCGCATCGACATCTTCACCGGCCTTGAACACGATGTAGTCCTGCTTTTCCTTGCCGACTTCGGCAACGATGCCCTTGATGAAGCTGCAGATCTTCTTTATCTCTTCGTGACCGATAAGGATGGCCTCGAGCATCTGGTCCTCAGGTACTTCCTTAGCACCGGCCTCGACCATCATGATAGCCTCTTCGGTTCCGCAGACTGTCAGGTTCACATCGGATACCTGTCTCTGCTCGAATGTAGGGTTGATGACGAACTCGCCGTCCACCCTGCCTACCACAACGCCTGCAGTCGGACCGTCCCAAGGGATGTCCGAGATCGCGATGGCGATGGATGTTCCGATAAGGGATGCCACCTCAGGCGAGCAGTCGTGATCTACCGAAAGAGCGGTAGCCGCGACTACGACGTCGTTTCTGTATCCCTTCGGAAAGAGCGGCCTCAGCGGTCTGTCGATGAGTCTCGATATCAGTGTGGCCTTCTCGCTCGGACGTCCTTCTCTCTTGATGTATCCGCCCGGGATCTTGCCTACTGCATAAAGCTTCTCTTCAAAATTGCATGTCAGCGGGAAGAAATCCACGTCCTGCTTAGGCTCCTTGCTCGCGCAGACCGTGCAGTTCACGACAGTGTCGCCGTATCTTACCGTTGCAGCTCCGTTTGCCTGCTCGGCCAGCTTGCCGATCTCTACCTCGAGAAGTCTGCCGCCGAGTGCTGTTCTGTATGTTCTGTAATCTTCAAATCTACCCATTTATTAACAACTCCTTCCTGTTAATCTTTTCTCCTATGGGCATTAACGTGCGGAGCTTTATGCTCCGAATATACAAGCAAAGCGGGAGGCGTGCTCCCGCTTCATTGTCAGTGATTATTTTCTCAGACCGAGTCTGGAAATAAGCGATCTGTATCTTTCGATGTCTGTCTCTCTCAGATACTTGAGAAGGTTTCTTCTCTGACCTACCATCTTCAGAAGACCTCTTCTGGAATGGAAGTCCTTGTGATGCTCTTTGAGATGCTCGTTGAGGTCGTTGATCCTGTAAGTAAGGATAGCTACCTGAACCTCAGGGGAACCTGTATCGCCCTCTTTTACAGCATACTCTTTGATGATTTCCTGTTTCTTTTCTTTTGTAAGCATAATAAAAAACTCCTTTTCTTCGATTCGCCCGCTCTGCGCGGCCGTTGGAGTGTCGGACCACTGCGGCGCGGGTATATTGGTTTATCTGTGCTGCAGGCTCTCGCGCTGCAACGTTGGTATATTAACACGAATGGACCGTGATGTCTATCTTTATTTTATGGTTTTTCTGTGATAGTCAAGAGCGTTGCCGCAATCCCTGGATATCTGTGCGAAAAGCTCGGCCTTCGACCCGAACTTTACCTCCGGGCGTGAGAAATGTTCAAAGCGCACTGTAATGTCTCTGCCGTAAAGATCACCTTCGAAGCCGAAGAGATATGTCTCTATCGATCTTGTTCTGTTGCTGCTGTCGATGGTCGGCTTTGATCCGAGATTCGATACGCTCTCGTATTCCGTACCGTCTATCACCGTACGTGTGAAGTGCACGCCGTTCGGAGGAGCCATCCTCTCCTCAGGGAACGGGATGTTCGCTGTCGGATATCCCTGCGTGCTCCCTATCCTGTTGCCGTGTTCGACTCTGCCGCTTACCGTGTACGGCCTGCCGAGGAATCTGCTCACGAGTTCCATGTTTCCTTCGGATATCGTCTCGCGTATAAGGGTCGAACTGACAACGCTTCCGTCTAAAGTCACCGCATCATGTATGATGCAGCCGATCCCGTATGCAGCGCATTCAGCCTTCAGCATCTCCGGACTGCCCTCTGCTCTGGCTCCGTAGCTGTAGTTGAATCCGGCTGATATGAAGCCCGCGTTCAGTCTGCCGAGAAGCACGTCCCCAAAGAAATCGTGAGCCTTCATCTTCATGATGCGTTCGTCAAAAGGCACGTTCACGAGGATGTCGAATCCCATATCACTTATGATCGATATCTTGTCCTCTTCGGAGCATATGAGTTTGACCGCAGCCGGATCTTTTTCGTCTCTTCCCAGAATGAAATTGAAGGGATGGTTCGAAAAAGTGAAGCAAAGCGTCTTGAGGTCCTTATCATTAGCAGACTCAAGCGCGTTCTCCATTATCTTCTGGTGCCCGATGTGTATCCCGTCGAAATTTCCCAGGGCCACCGAAGTCCGTTCTTTTATTCGTAATTCATCGAGACAGTTTATTATCTTCATTCAGATCAGTACCTTTTGGGGGATGAGATCTCCGCTGTCGACGGCCGCTACTCCGAGAAACGACCCGTTCCCGTAGACGCGGTACAGTTCATCATAGCCGGACGGCTCTGTTA
>JAFRFA010000107.1:0-3766 GCA_017434585.1 Mogibacterium sp.
CGTGCTGACAGGAGGCGAGCTTCCTGCCATGGTGCTCATCGATACTGTCGCGAGGTTTATAGACGGAGTCCTGGCGGGCGAGGATTCGGTAAACGACGAATCGATATACTCGGGCCTGCTGGAGTATCCGCAGTATTCCAAGCCGAGGGAGTACGATGGCGATGAGGTCCCTGAGATACTGCTTTCGGGAAATCACGGAGAGATTGACCTCTGGCGCTGGGAACAGTCTTTGAAACTCACAAAAGAGAGAAGACCTGATCTCTTCGAAAAGTATCTGAAGAGCGAGCCTGATCTAAGCAAAAAAGAGAAGGCCATACTCGAAAAGTACATATGATGACGCGGCCGGGGGGCTGACCCATGGCCACGGTAACACTAAATGTGGTAACGATATTGTCCCCGGATAAATACATATTGTATTCGGGGTTTTTATGATGTAGAATATTCTCGTAATACTAGGCAAACGGAGGAATTCCCGGAAAACCGTGAAAAAGTGGCTCATTGCGATAGTTGTATACATCGGGCTGATCGCGGTGTGCTGCATAGCGATCTATGCTGTCCCTTTTCTGGGGGACAAGCTCGAGAGGACATATATAGCAGAATATGGAAGTATAGACGTCACCGATGAGGTCTCTGCTTTTATCGTGAGAGACGAGAAGGTGTACGCCGCCGCTCAGCCAAGCCATATAAAGCGCCAGGCAGAAGAAGGCAAACTCATCATAGGCAATACGAAAGTCGTCGAACTTACTCCAGATGAGTCGGCTATAAAGGCCGAAGAGGAAGCCGCTGCCGAAGGAAAGAACAAAGGCAAGTCGGGCAAAGGTCTGACCCAGGGCAGATATACGGATATCATGTCCGAGCTGGGCGATTCGGCTGCGGTCACATCAGACGGCACATCGAAGAACGCGGGTTATGTCAGCTACCATGTCGACGGCGCCGAGGCAAAGCTCAATACCAACGCCATCGACGATCTGACATATGAGGATCTGAAGGAGCTCACGGGAAGAAGAGCTCTTGCAACTCCGAAGTCCAAGTGCGGCACGGGATATCCCGTGTTCAAGGTGGTACGGAACGGAAAGTGGTATCTCGTATACTATCTCGACAATAAAGAAGCCGGGAAGTACTATCCGGGGAATACGGTAAAGGTCGACATGGATGGCCAGGAGGTCACCGTAACGATCAGCGATGTCCAGACCGGCAAAAAGCAGACAAAGGTCGTTCTTTCGTGCAAGAGCTTCTTCGATGGTTTTCTCGAGATGAGGAACCTCGACACGACAGTAACTGTCGAAAGCGCCGAAGGCCTTCTGCTCGAGGACCAGAGCATAGTCGAAGCTCCTGACGGGATGCGCGGTGTGTTCGTAAAGGACAAGCTGGGCAACCATGTCTTCAAGCCGGTAAGGGTCAAGGCGGACGACGGCAGGAAGTGCGTTGCCTATTCAGACATATATATGGATGACGGAGGCAACTACGTCGAGACTATCGGCACCTATGACGAGATCATAGCGAATCCGTCCGACGATGATATGAAGAGCCTCGAAAAGACCCACCCGAAAGAAAAAACAGAAGATAAGAAAGCAAAAGAAGAGGTGCCGGCCGGGAATACGGTGCCGGTGACCGGAGAATAAGCAGATGACGATTAGCGAAAGATATGCACAGGTCAGAAAACGCGTGGACGATGCCGCGGCAAGAAGCGGCAGGGATCCTTCCGAAGTGACTCTCCTCGCCGTGACCAAGACACACGGGGTCCCGGAGATAAACGAGGCGATCGGAGCCGGAGCGACGGACATAGGCGAGAACCGCGTCCAGGAGCTCCTCGAAAAATATGACAGAGTCGATCCGGTGCGCTGGCACCTGATAGGGCATCTGCAGACCAACAAGGTGAGACAGGTTATCGACAAGGTGGTGATGATCCATTCGGTCGATTCCCTCAAACTCGCAAAAGAGATAGACAAAAGAGCCTCAGCATGCGGGATCGTCATGGACGTGCTGATAGAGATCAACTCTGCCATGGAAGAGACCAAGTCAGGCATAGCAGCCGGTGATCTTAAAAAGCTGACAGAGGATATAACATCGGAATGCGCATCGGTTCGCATCTGCGGCATAATGTGCATACCGCCGATCGCGGCAGACCCGGAGGACTCAAGGCCGTACTTCAGAGAAGCGACGCAGCTCTTCGATGAGATGAAGTCCTGGGACCTGCCGGAAGACCGCTTCTGTCCGACAGTGCTGTCGATGGGCATGTCGGGAGACTTCGAGGTAGCGGTCGAAGAAGGAGCAACGATAGTAAGAGTGGGCAGCTCGATATTCGGCCCGCGCAACTACAGATAGAGGAGGATGCAAAACTATGGGTTTCATGGACAAGATGAAAGATCTGGTCGGAATCGTTGATGATTACGATGATGACGAGTATGAGGTCTCGCAGGAAGAGGTCGATGCATACAAGAAGGAAATGAGCGCAGCTGCAGAGCCTGCAGCACCGCTGCCGCCGGCAGGAGGTTTCAGTCCGCGCAGCTTCGGAGAGGTCGAGCCGCCTCAGAGATTCGGTTCGGCAGCGCCGGTACAGACCGCGGAACCGCTTGCTGACAGCAGAGCCTCGAGAAACGACTCCGCAGCATTCAGGATGGTGGTCATAGAGCCAAAGAGCATCGACGAGTGCCGCAAGCTGATCGATAATCTCAGAGCGAACAAGCCGGTCATCATCAATCTCGAAAAGGTCGAGACCGATCTTGCCCGCAAGATGTTCGACTTCCTCAGCGGAGCTACTTACGCTCTGTCCGGAACGATCCAGAGGATCAACCAGAACATTTACCTCTTTGCACCAAGGAATGTAAACATCAGGGCTCTTGTCGACAGGGCTACCGAAGCCGGCAAGCCTACGAACACCAGCCCGTGGTAGAAAGAACGATCACGTAAGAACAGAGAGTAAGCACAGATAACAAAGGAAAGGTAAGGTACTGACGCTATGATAATGCCTATAGATATCGATAAGAAAGAATTCAGCCGCGACAAGAAAGGGTACAACTCCAGAGAGGTAGATGAGTTCCTCGACATCATCGTTGCAGACTACGAGAAGGTGCTCAACGACAACAGACAGATGGCCCACAAGATCAAATCCCTCGAAGCACAGCTCGCTGAGGCCCAGAAGGATGACAGCGCCATGGTCGAGACGCTCGAGACAGCCAAGAAGCTCATGGCCGACATCTCGGCAAGCGCTGAGAGAAGAGCCGAGCTCATGATGAGAGACGCCGAGCTCGAGGCAGAGAACATGCTGCTCGACGCAAAGGTCAATGTAAGAAAGCTGACTGACGAGCACGCAATGCTGACCACAAAGGTCAAGAGACTCAAGGCCAACTTCCGCAGGATGCTCGAGGCAGAGCTCGCTAAGATCGATGAGGATGAATTCGACATCATCAGAGATCTCGACGAGGGAGTTTCTCTCCCTGCCGCAGAGCCGGTACATTCTGCGCCTGCAGCCGAAAAGGCTCCTACGCTCGTTTTCGACAAGCCGAAGGACGAGCCTGTGAACCTGCCTGATCCTGCTGCTGTGGATTTCAGCGTACCTGTTTCGGATCTTAAGCATGCGACGGTATCCGATCTTTCCGACAGCCTCAAGGCTATGGCAGAAGAGGACGCGTCGATCGATAACACGATCATCCTTAAATAAGGTTTCCTTTTGATCCATACGGCGCTGCCGTAATGACGGAAACCTTGATCTCCGTCGCTGCGCTCCTGCGATAAAAGCGCCGTCATTTGTAAAATAAGACCCGCA
>JAFRFA010000108.1:0-3020 GCA_017434585.1 Mogibacterium sp.
CAGGGCATAGCTCCGGACGATGTGGATGACTTCATCGGAGAACTGATCGGCATGTTCGAGACGGAGCACAAGGACATCTGCGACCGCATCGATTCGACAGGACAGATGGACGACGAACTCAAGCAGGAGATAATAGATATCTCCGCGAAATTCAGAGAGAATTATAAGAAAGTTTCGTAATGGCAAGCACCAAAGCGATCAAAAACAGAATACACAGCGTCGGCGACACGCAGAAGATCACGAACGCGATGTACCTCATCTCGTCTACCAAGATGAGAAAGGCGCGCCGCGAGGCCGAGGACACGAAGCCGTACTTCGATCTTCTGAGGCGTGAGATCCGCAGGATGTTTGCCGTTGGCACGGATCTTTCGAGCAGGTATTACGATGCCGATGTCGATGAGAACGTCGCGGGAGGCAGGAACGCCATACTCGTGATCACCGGCGACAAGGGCCTTGCAGGCGCATACAACCAGAGCGTCCTGAAAGTTACTCAGGCGCTGATCGACAGGAGCGACGAGTACAGGCTTTACGTGGTCGGAGACTACGGATGGAGGTATTTCAAGAGCCGCGGAGCCAACGTGTGCGAGACTTTCACGCACTCCATGCATGAGCCTTCCCTGGCGATGGCAAGAGATATAACCATGGAGCTGCTCGATGACTTTGACAAGGGAGACTTCGACAGGATATATGCCTGCTATACCGAGTACAGCGGCAGCATGAGCGCGGGAGAGCCGATGCATGACCGGCTCATACCTTTCGACAGGGACGACTTCGTGCCTCAGGGCGATGAGACGGACAAGGACGCTTCGACTGTCTTCGAATTTGAGCCGGATGTCGAGACTGTGCTCGAGAGGATAATCCAGTCATACATGGTCGGGTATGTGTATTCGGCGCTTGTCAACAGCTACTCGTCCGAGCAGAATGCGAGGATGATGGCGATGGATTCAGCCAACGACAATGCGAGCGACCTGCTCGACACTCTCGAAAAACAGTACAACCACCTGAGACAGAATGCGATAACCCAGGAGATCACCGAGATCTCGTCGGGTGCACGCAGTCTGAGCAGCAAAGGGAAATAGTAAAGAAGAAAAATCAACTCAACAGGAGATCGGAAAATGACAGGACGTGTAGTTCAGATATCAGGATCTGTAATAGACGTAAGGTTTGATGAAGGGCTGCTGCCTAGGATAAACGACGCGCTCACCGTGGAACTAAACGGACAGACGCTCGTGATGGAGGCCGCCCAGCACATCGGTGACAATATGGTCAGATGCATCATGCTCTCGGGCTCGGAGGGAATGAGCCGCGGCATGGAGGTCACCGCAACAGGAAGCCCTATCAGGGTGCCGGTCGGCGACTGCGTTCTCGGCAGGATGTTCAACGTGCTCGGAGAACCTATCGACGGCGGCGGGCCTGTGCCTGAGGATGCCGAGAGGGATTCCATACACAGAAAGGCCCCGGGCTTTGACGAGATCAGCCCGTCGGTCGAGATACTCGAGACGGGGATCAAGGTCATCGATCTGCTCGAGCCGTATCCGAAGGGAGGCAAGATCGGTCTCTTCGGCGGAGCCGGCGTAGGAAAGACCGTACTCATACAGGAGCTTATCCATAACGTAGCCATGGAGCACGGCGGCTATTCCATATTCACCGGAGTAGGAGAGCGTTCAAGAGAAGGAAACGACCTCTGGAAAGAAATGAACGAGGCCGGAGTAATGGACAAGACCGCGATGGTCTTCGGACAGATGAACGAGGCCCCGGGCGTCAGGATGAGAGTCGGGCTTTCCGGACTTACCATGGCGGAGTATTTCAGAGACAAGCAGAACAAGGACGTGCTGCTCTTCATAGACAACATCTTCAGATTCGTTCAGGCGGGTTCTGAGGTATCTACACTGCTCGGGCGTATGCCTTCAGCTGTAGGATATCAGCCGACACTGGCTTCCGAGATGGGAGCTCTGCAGGAGAGGATCACATCGACCAAGGCCGGATCGATCACATCCGTTCAGGCCGTATACGTTCCTGCGGACGACCTGACGGACCCGGCACCTGCAACGACATTCGCACACCTGGATGCGACGACGGTCCTTTCAAGAAGGATAGCAGAGATGGGACTCTACCCGGCGGTAGATCCTCTCGATTCCACATCGCGTATCCTCGAAGCGGATATAGTAGGACAGGCCCACTACGACGTGGCCAGAAAAGTGCAGGAGATACTGCAGAAGTATGCCGAACTCCAGGATATCATCGCTATCCTCGGCATGGACGAACTCTCTGAAGAGGACAAGGCTACAGTATACAGGGCGCGTAAGATACAGAGGTTCCTCTCGCAGCCTACGCATGTAGCAGAGAAGTTCACCGGCATGCCGGGCGTTTATGTGCCGGTAGCCGAGACCGTAAAGGGATTCGGAGCCATCGCAGCGGGCGAGATGGATGAATACCCTGAGCAGGCATTCTTCAATGTCGGAACGCTGGACGATGTAATAGCAAAGGCAAAGACTCTGTAAGATGGATAATTTCAAGCTTCAGATAATGGCAAGCGATCACATGGTATTTGACGGCGACGCGCAGTCGGTCTCGCTCCCTACGACAGAGGGCAGCGTAGGCATACTGGCGCACCATTCGAATATCATCATGGCCGTAGTGCCGGGAGAGATCACATACAGGGCCGCAGATGGCAGCGAAGAGACCGTCATAGTTTCGGACGGCCTGCTTAAGGTCGAGAACGGCGAGGCAATGATACTCATCGACACGGCAGAAAGACCTGACGAGATAGACGAGGCCAGAGCCCAGAGGGCCGAGGAGAGAGCCAGAGAAGAGCTCAAGAGAGCAAATACCAACAGGGACATCGCCCTCGCCAGCGCGGAGCTTTCAAGGGCGATGAGCCGTATCAGAGCCTCCAAAAAGAAGCACCGTATCTGAGCCAAAAAGTAAGATTCTCAACATTCATTTATGATAGAATAAGTCCAGTAATTTACGGCTTTGCTGTAATGGTAAAGCCGTTTGTATTTCGGGAGGAATCGTGA
>JAFRFA010000109.1:0-9686 GCA_017434585.1 Mogibacterium sp.
CCCTGACAGATATCAAGTTCTTTCAGACGCCGGTTTATACCGTTCAGTATAGTCCGCTTTTTATAGCTCCATTCCGGCGATACCAGGTATCTGCGGGGAACATCTCCTGTGAGCCTGTGTATGGTGATTTCTTCGGGTATGTATTCCAGGCACTCTGTAACGAGACTGATGTATTCCTCCATCGAATCAAAAGGCACATAGTCAGGCATCATGCTGTAAAGCCTTGAATTTCTAACGATGTTCATGAGATGGAGCTTGACGCCGTATACAGGCATCGAGGCGACGTGCTTTACAGACTCGAGCATCATATCATGAGTCTCTCCGGGAAGGCCAAGTATCAGATGGGCAACAGTTTTTATGCCGCGTGATGCAAGATCGCTGCAGGCTTTGTCAAAACACGATACATCGTATCCGATACCCATCGTCTCTGCTGTCCGCCTGTGGATGGTCTGAAGCCCCAGCTCGGTCCACATGAAGTGCCTGCTGTTGATCTCTTCGAGAAGTCCGGCTGTATCTTCTCCGATACAGTCAGGCCTTGTTGAGATTACGATGCCGCTTATACGCGGATCGGAGAGAGCCTCATAGTAACGCTGTCTCAGAATAGAGACAGGCGCATAGGTATTCGTGAATGCCTGAAAGTAGGCGAGGTATGCCGCATCGGGCCACTTTGCTGAAAGACGCGCTATCTGCTGACTTATCGAATCTGACATCTGAGACCCGTCTACACGTGCAGCAAGCTCACCGGATCCGCTCTCGCTGCAGAAAGCGCAGCCGCCATAGCCGAGAGTGCCGTCGCGGTTAGGGCAGGTGAAGCCGGCATCGATCCCGAGCTTGACGGTCTTTTTGCCGAACTCCTCCTTGAGCCGGTCGCTTATCGAATTGTATCTTTCACCGCCCTGCATGTGTTATACGCCTCCGGTTTGTGTTATAATCAAAAGGATTTTTTCAGAAAGGAGCATTGCATGAAAAAGCTTTCGGGATGCGCGACTCTTGCCGTGGGCGAAGAGATGAATAAAGTCCCCGATGAGCTTTCAAAGCTCGGACTTATGCCCGTAAAACCGGGAGTGCTCCTTCATGCATGCTGCGGTCCGTGCTCGACATCATGTGTCGAGAGACTTGCAGATGACTATGCTCTGACCATCTTCTATTATAATCCAAACATAACTGACAGAGAAGAGTACTACCTGAGGCGCGATACACTTCTGCAGTTTCTGGATGCGTTCAACGATGAGCATAAGGACATGTACACTGTTGGCTATCTTGAAGGGGCATATGAACCGGACAGATATCTGAACAAGGCATCTCCGCTCTCAGATGAACCGGAGGGAGGACGGCGCTGCGATATCTGCTTTGCCATGCGGCTGGCGGAGACTGCAAGGACCGCAAAAAAGATGGATATCGAATACTTTACTACTACGATGTCCGTCAGCCCTCACAAGGACTATGAGAAAATCAGATCTCTGGGAATGATGCTGGAAGAAGAAACAGGAGTGAAATTCCTCGATGTCGATTTCAAGAAGAAGAACGGTTTCGGCAGAAGCGTAGAGCTTTCAAAGAAATACGGACTGTACAGGCAGAACTTCTGCGGCTGCGAATTTGCCAGAGCGGCCATGCAGGTTCATAAATAAAAGGGTAAAAGGGCGAAAGGAAGGACAATCATGAGTAAACTGATCATCCCAAAAGACTACAAACCGGCGCTTGATCCGACTGAGACTCAGCGTGCTATCAAGAGGATCAAAGACCATTTCCAGAAAGAGCTCGCATACAGCCTCAATCTGGGCAGGGTCAGCGCTCCTCTCTTCGTGTTTCCTGAATCGGGTCTCAATGACAACCTGAACGGTTATGAAAGAAGAGTAGACTTCACTATCAAGGACCTCGATGAGAGAAATGTCGAGGTAGTGCAGTCGCTGGCCAAATGGAAGCGCATGGCTCTCGGAAGATACATGGTCAGGCCGGGAAGAGGTCTTTATACGGACATGAACGCCATCAGGCGCGATGAGGAACTCGATAATCTGCATTCGATATATGTGGACCAGTGGGACTGGGAGAAGGTCATCACGGCAGATCAGAGGAATGAGGACTATCTCGAACATACGGTCAGGAACATTTACAGATGTCTGCTCGATCTCGAGGAGTATGTCTGGGACCATTATCCTGAACTGAATATCGGACTCCCTAAGAAGATCAGGTTCATCGATTCGCAGGAACTCGAGGACATGTATCCGGACAAGACCCCGAAGGAAAGAGAACGCCTCGCTGCCGAGGATTACGGCGCGGTCTTCATAAAGAGGATCGGCGGCGCTCTCAGATCCGGCAAACCTCACGACGGAAGAGCTCCGGATTATGACGACTGGGAACTCAACGGCGACATAATCCTGTGGAATTCAGTGCTGGAGGATGCTTTCGAGATAAGCTCGATGGGCATACGCGTCGACTCCGAATCAATGAAGAGACAGCTCGAGATCGACGGAAAGATGGACCGCGCTGAACTCAGGTTCCATCAGGACATCATAAACAACAGGCTTCCGCTTACTATCGGCGGAGGCATAGGACAGAGCAGGCTTTGCATGTTCTTCCTGAAAAAAGCACATATCGGCGAAGTGCAGGTTTCCGTATGGCCTGAAGAAATGTACGATGAATGCGCGAAGCATAATATATTCCTACTCTGATGCAGTATATCGACGTAGTCATAGACAATAAGAGCATTTACACGGACACCTTCTACACATACAGTGCGCCCGTCGAAGTAAGAAAGGGCGCAAAGCTGACGGTGCCATTCGCCGGCAGGAAGAGACCCGTGGATGCTTACTGCGTCAGAACAGGCGTAAAACCTTCTTTCGATACGTCGAAGATAAAGGACATCGTTACATTCGACAAAGAGAGATCTCTTAATGAAGAGATGGTCGACACCGCAGTCTGGATGCGAAAACGCTACGGCACCAAGTATATAGACGGGCTCAAGATGTTTTCAGTTCAGGGCAGCAGGGAAGCAAAAACAAAAGCAGCGCCTGACGCTGCTCCTGCAGATCCGGGATATGAGCTGACATCCGGACAGAGAAATGCAGCGGAAAAGATATGCGCGGCTGTGGAAAACGGCAGAGGAGGGGCCTTCCTTATAAAAGGCGTCACCAACAGCGGCAAGACTGAAGTATACATGAAGGCCGTCGAAAAAGCGCTTTCAGAAGGAAGGACGGCAATAGTGCTCCTGCCCGAGATAGCGCTGGCTGCCCAGGTCGCTGAACGATTCAGAGCAAGGTTCGGCAGCAGCGAAATAGCTACTCTTCACAGCAGACTGAAGACATCCGAGAGGCTGCGCGAGTGGCTCAGAATAAGGCGGGGAGAAGCAAGGATAGTTATCGGAGCCAGGACGTCGGTATTCGCTCCGCTTGAGAATATAGGCGTCATCATCGTTGATGAGGAGCATGAGAGCACCTACAAATCCGACCACAATCCGAAATACGAGACCATTGATGTCGCATACAAGAGAGTTTCATCAAATGGAGCAGTGCTGGTACTCGGAAGCGCCACACCGAGCATAGTATCATATTACAGGGCAAAGACCGGCGTATACGAGCTTATAAAGATGGATGAGCGCATAGGCGACAGCCGCATGCCCGAGCTTGAGATCACTGATATGTGCAAAGAAGCGTCGTCAGGCAATCTCAGCGTCATATCACGTGAGCTTGCAGCAAAGACCGGCGAGGCTTTGAGACGCAAAGAGCAGGTCATCTACTTCCTGAACAGGAGGGGCTTTTCGACTCAGATACTGTGCCCGGACTGCGGATACAGGATGACGTGCCCGGACTGCGGCATAACCCTTACTTATCATAAGTCATCGAACGCGGCGGTATGCCACTACTGCGGACGCAAGTTCCCGCTTCCGGTGACATGTCCGGACTGCGGCAGCAGATTTATCAAATACGCCGGGGCCGGCACCGAAAAGGTCGAAGAAGAGGTCAAACGTCTATGGCCTGATGCAACGGTCGCCCGTTTCGACATCGATACCGTGGCTTCGGAAGGGGACTCAACCAGAGTGATAAAGGATTTTCAGAACGGAAAGACCGACATACTTGTAGGGACCCAGATACTCGCCAAAGGCCTTGATTTCAGGAATGTGGGTCTCGTAGGCGTCATAAATGCCGATGTGAGCCTGAACATACCGGATTACAGGTCTTCTGAACGGACATTCCAGCTGATAACCCAGGTTGCAGGCAGAGCCGGCAGGACAGGCGGCAGAAGCCATGTTCTGATACAGACCTACGATCCTGAAAGCGATATAATAAAGGAGGCCGCCGCCGGCGACTATGAAGAGTTCTACGAATCCGAGCTGCTTCACAGAAGCATTATGAATTATCCTCCGTACTCTGATATAATCTCTGTGGTATTCAGCGCCGAGAACGAAGATGACGCGATGTCATATGCCCGGACATTCAGACAAAGGCTGACAGAACTCAGATCTGCTCCTGACGGAGCGCAGGTACTGAGACCGAAGCCTGACGAAAGGCGGACAGACGGCAGGTCAAGAGCGGGCTTCATAATAAAAGCGCCTCAGGGAAGCAGAGCCGGATATATCGCAGAATACATGCGGTTCCGCGATCGCATGATAGAGATGAAGGCCCCCGCCTTCATAGAAATAGACGTTAATCCTTATTAGACAGAAGAGAGAAAATGGCACTCAGAAATATCACAGTAAGAGGCGATGAGATACTCGCCAAAAAATGCAAACCGGTAAAACAGATAACCCCGCGCATCAGGGAAGCATGCGAAGACATGGTAGAGACCATGAAGGACGCTGACGGAGTCGGTATCGCTGCTCCTCAGATCGGCATCATGAAAAGATTCTTCATCGCGATGCCTCATGTCGATGCCGAGGATGAAGAGACCAGAAACAGGATCTATTATATGATCAATCCTGAGATAACATACAGAGAGGGGACACAGGAGTCGTCAGAAGGATGTCTCTCCGTGCCTGGTTTTATGGGTCTTGTAGACAGGCCTATGAAGATCAGGATAAAAGCGACGGATCTCGACGGTAAAGAACAGGAATACGAATTCGAAGGATTCGAAGCAACTGTGTTCTGCCACGAATACGACCATCTCGAAGGAATTCTTTACCCGGATATTGCAAAAGACATGATGACTGCTGATGAATATGCCGACAGGCTCGAAGAACTCCGCGAGATCCATGCCGATGATGAAGAAGGCGACAGCATGGAGATCTGGGAAGGCAGAAAGTAAGGAACACACAGAAGAAAAAGACGATGAGAATAGTATTCATGGGCACACCCGCTTTCGCGGCGAGCTCGCTTCAAAAATTGATAGATGAAGGCTACGATATACCGCTCGTAGTTACCCAGCCTGACAGGAGAGGGAACCGCAATAAGATGATACTCTCCGAGATCAAACAGCTGGCGGTTGCAAACGGCATTGAAGTCGCGCAGCCTGTAAGGATAAAAAAGGATCCTGAACTCATAGAGAGGATCAGAAGGACGGCTCCTGACATGATAGTCGTTGCTGCTTTCGGCCAGATACTGCCGCCTGCTGTTCTCGAGATCCCGCCGCTTGGCTGTATCAACGTTCACGGATCACTGCTCCCTGAGCTGAGGGGAGCTTCACCGATGCACGCCGCGATACTGGAGGGAAAAGAAGTATCAGGCATAACGATCATGAAAATGGCTGAAGGCCTGGATACAGGAGACATGATCTCGAAAGTCAGCTGTGACATCAGGGGAATGGATTTCTATGAGGTCTCGGAAGTGCTGGCAGAAGCCGGAGCACAACTTCTTGCATCTACCATTCCGTCGATCGCAGACGGCACCGCGGTATATGAGGCGCAGGACGACAGCAGAGCCACATACACCGGCATGATAAAAAAGACGGACGGCTTTACCGACTTCAGTGAGCCGGCATACATGATCGAAAGAAAGATAAGGGCGTTCATAGAATGGCCTGCCTGCTACAGTTATGCGGACGGACAGCAGGTCAAATTCTACAAGGCCGAAGTCATCGATGAAGCGCCGGACGGAGCTCCGGGCAGCGTCAGCAGAACGGACAAAAACAGCTATACGATAAACTGCAGCGAAGGTAAGCTCAGGGTGCTGGAACAGCAGCTGCAGGGAAAGAAAAGGATGAGCGCCGGAGACTTCATGAGAGGTCACAGGCTCTCTGCCGGAGACAGATTCGGATCACAGGAGGAAAGATAATGTATTACTATTACGATTATTCCTGGTTTGTACTGATACCTGCGATGATATTCACATTCATCTGCCAGTCCAGGATCAACAACGCATACAGGACATATTCACAGGTGAGGATAAGTACCGGGATCACGGGAGCAGATGCCGCCAGAAGGATGATGAACGCCAACGGCCTTGAGAATGTTGCCATAAATGTGATAAACGGAGGCAATGCTCTGACGAATTACTATGATCCGCGAACAAAGAGCCTCAATCTTTCGAGAGAGGTTTACAGTTCGCCTTCGGTCGCTTCGGTATGCATCGCATGTCACGAGGTCGGACATGCCATACAGGATGATCAGCATTATGCTCTTCTTGCGTTCAGGAACGGCATAGTGCCTGTGGTCAATCTCACGCAGATGGTCTCCTGGCCTCTGATATTCTTCGGACTTATAGCATCCACGGCCTCACCATACGGAAGCTTCATGTTCAACATCGGAGTCCTTTGCTTCCTTGTCGTGATACTGTTCCACCTGGTGACTCTGCCGGTAGAATTCAATGCGTCGAACAGAGCTCTCGAGAATATCAGGACTCTCGGGATCGCCAATGAAGACGACTACATAGGCTCAAGGACGGTCCTTCGCGCCGCGGCCATGACATATGTCGCAGCGCTTGCTACTGCTGTGGCCAGCCTGCTCAGGGTCCTCCTTATCTCAAGAAGGAACTAGGGACACCGGATGAACAGGGACTGGCTTACGGTATTCGAAGCCCTGAAGGGCACATATGCCGAGGGTGCATATTCAAATATGTCTGTCAACGAAGCTGTTTCGCGCCATAAAGGCTGCCGGGAGAGCTTCGTTCGCGCTTTTGCCAAGGGAACACTCCGCGATACGATAAGACTTGATCATATCATCGACTGCCTGGCTGAAAAGGGCGTGAACAGCATCAAAATACGGCCTCTGATCATAATCAGGATGGGGATGTATGCTGTCGGCTCGCTGGACAGTGTTCCTGATCACGCGGCCGTAAACGAGTCTGTCAATCTGGCGAGATCCGTCGCCAGGGGATCAGAGCGGTTTGTGAACGGTATACTGAGGTCATATATCAGAAGAAGAGATGAGTTCGCACCGGAACTTCTGGAACCGCATATAAGATATGCATTCTCAGAGCCTGTATTCTCCCTTCTGACAGAACAATACGGCGAAGAGGCATTCCGCATCGCCGAAGCCCTCAACAGTCCTCAGAAGCTGTATTTAAGGACAAATACTCTCAAGACAACAAGGGAAGGTCTGATAGAGCTTCTGAGAGATGAAGGAATCGAAGCGCAGGCATCTGACGAGAATCCGGAAGCTGTTTCGGTGTCCGGAAGCGGTATAGCCGGCGGCAGACTTTTCCGCGAAGGATATTTCTCTATACAGAGCCTTTCTTCGATGACAGCTGTGAGAGCTCTCAGGCCTGCTCCCGGCAGCAGGGTCCTCGACCTTTGCGCAGCACCGGGCGGCAAGACCGGCTATATGGCAGAAATCATGGGAAACAACGGAAGTATAACTGCATGCGATATCCATCGCCACAGACTTGAACTCATAGAAGCGGCGATGAAGCGCACAGGAGTCGTTATAGCTGAGACGGCTGAGCGCGATTCGGCTGTATTCGTACCTCAATATGCAGAAAATTTCGATTTCGTGCTTGCCGACGTTCCTTGCTCGGGACTCGGAGTGATAGCCGGTAAACCCGAGATAAAGCTAAGCACTGATCCTGAAAAATACGGTGACCTGATCAGTGTGCAGAGCCGAATACTCAGCAACGCGTTCTCGTATGTCAGAAAGGGAGGAAGAGTCGAATACTCTACCTGCACTCTCAATAAAAACGAAAACGAAAATGTTGTTAAAGATATGTTAAGCAAAACGGGCAGTTCAGCCCGAATCATTGAAATGGAGACTCTATTGCCATATAATGGCAAAGTAGGATTTTTCTATAGTATCATCGAGAAAACTGCGAATTGATAAGCACGGAAGGCGTTATTATGGATATCGGTTTTATAACAGACAGAGGCAGAAGGAGACCAACGAACGAAGACTCGGTAAGAGCCTGCGGCGATGTCGGCTTTTTCATGCTGGCTGACGGAGTAGGCGGCAACAGATCAGGAGAGATCGCCAGCCAGTCTGCACTCGACGCCCTTGAGAAGTTCGTCCGTCACAATCCGCCGGAATGGCTCGGATCGCGTGATGAGATATTCAGATACTTCAGAGCAGCCGTCAATTATGTGAATCAGTTCATAATCAAGCTTTCGGAAGCCAAACCGCAGTATGCCGGGATGGCCACGACGCTTGCGTTCGCGTACGTCAGAGATAACGAGCTGTATGTCGCCAACGTCGGGGACAGCAGGGTATATCTCATGCACGATGATATGATCCAGCAGATTACAGACGACCACACTTACGTAAATGATCTGGTAAAGATGGGAGCCATCACCAAAGAAGAAGCTCACATACACGCCCGCAAGAACGTGATAACAAGAGCTATCGGAGCCAATGCCAACAATGAGCCTGACTGTTTTTGCGTTTTGCTCGAAAAAGGCGACAGGATCCTCCTCTGCAGCGATGGCCTCTATGACGAAGTGGATGACGAGTCCATACTCGGCATCGTTACAAGATCCGATAATATGTCGGAATGTGTCCGTGACCTCGTCGCCATCGCAAACGAGAACGGCGGGAACGACAATATTTCCGTTATTTGCGTAGATTTGGAGGACTGATAAATGTCGAGCAGAGTACTATCCGGACGATACGAGCTTCTAGAGAAGATCGGCGACGGCGGTATGGCTGTCGTATATAAGGGTAAGGACAAACTCCTCAACAGATTCATTGCCGTCAAAATACTGAGGCCTGAATTTACAAAGGATGCTACTTTTGTTGAGAATTTCAAAAGGGAATCCCAGGCTGCAGCAGGTCTTTCGCACCCGAACATCGTCGGCGTATACGACGTAGGTCGTGAAGGAAATATAAACTATATCGTAATGGAGCTGATCGAAGGAGACACTCTCAACAAGATAATCGAGAGAGAGGCTCCGATGGATTACCGCAAGGTCATAGATATTTCCAAACAGGTGGCTCAGGCTCTGCGGATCGCTCACAAAAATAAGATCATACACAGAGACGTCAAGCCTCACAACATCATGATCACCGAGGACGGTGTTGTAAAACTTGCGGACTTCGGTATCGCCAGAGCAGTGAACGATGCCACGCTTTCGACCGGAAGCAAGATCGTAGGCTCGGTGCATTATTTCTCGCCTGAGCAGGCAAGAGGCAATTATGTCGATGAGCGTTCAGATATCTATTCACTTGGTATCGTAATGTACGAGATGCTGACGGGGAAAGTCCCGTTCGACGGAGACAATCCTGTGACTGTTGCTCTCAAGCATATCAACGAAGAGATAGTCCCGCCTATCGAGCTTGAACCGGGCATACCGCCTGCGCTCGACAGATGCGTGATGAAGGCCACGAGCAAGTA
>JAFRFA010000110.1:0-13412 GCA_017434585.1 Mogibacterium sp.
CCTTTGCCATAGGCATGCTCGACTGCGACGGACTGAAGGAGGTCAACGACAGCTTCGGACACGACAAGGGCGATGAATACCTCAAGGCTTCGGCCCATCTCATATGTGAAGTGTTCCGCCACAGCCCTGTATTCAGGATCGGAGGCGATGAGTTTGCGGCCGTACTGATCAATGAAGATTATGAGAACAGGGATGCGCTGGCAGGAAAATTCGAGATAGAGAGCAGAAAGATCTGCATGGAGGCGAAGGAGCGCTGGCAGGAGATACGAATCTCTCTGGGGCTGGCCGTATACGACCCTGAGACCGATCACAGCGTTGAAGATACCGTGCGGCGCGCGGATCAGATAATGTACGAAAAAAAGAGGAAGCTGAGAGTCGAGAGGTAATGCCGTGAGAAACCATGAAGTGACAAAAACTCAGATGCTGCTTGACGAAAGCGGAGAACTCAGAGAACCGGGCTGGTCGAGAAGCCTGGTGCAGAAATACAGAAGGGCCATGATAAAGGCTCCGAAATTCCGTATCAAGGAATGGGATTATTATCTCGTGGTGAACAAAGACTTCGCTGCTGCATTCACTATCTCCGATGACGGATACATAGGTCTGCAGTCGGTGTCGCTCCTGACATTCGGAGATGAGCCGCGGGAACACACCGAAACAGTGCTGAATGCATTTCCGATGGGAAAGCTGAGGCTGCCTGAGGACTCCTCCTTCGGTACGACGAAGTACGCGGACAAGCGCCTTCAGATGAGCTTTGAGGCGAAGTACCGGAAGAGGCATATAAAGTGCCGCTTTGAGAACTTCATGGACGGTAAGACTCTCGAGGCGGACATAGAGCTCGATCAGCCTCCTATGGACACTATGGTCATCGCGACCCCGTGGCCTGAAAAACACGCCTTCTACTATAACCAGAAGATAAACTGCATGAGAGCATCGGGATATGTGAGCTTCGACGGAAAGAAGTACGTCTTCGATCCCGCAAATGATTTCGGCACGCTCGACTGGGGCAGGGGAGTGTGGACATATGACAACACCTGGTTCTGGGGCTCGGGCAATACCGACATCGACGGAAACAGCTTCGGATGGAACATAGGATACGGCTTCGGCGACACATCCGCGGCCTCCGAGAACATCCTCTTCTGGAACGGGACGGCTCACAAACTCGATGACGTGATCTTCAATATCCCTGAGAGCGGGTATATGGACAGATGGACTTTCAGCTCCTCCGACGGCAGGTTCGAGATGGAATTCGAGCCCGTGCTGGACAGGGCTGCCTGCCTCGACTACAAGGTCATAGTCTCGGATCAGCATCAGGTATTCGGAAAGATGAGCGGTACGGCGGTCCTCGACGACGGCACGAAGGTAAAGATCAGGGATGTGATGTGCTTTGCCGAAAAGGTCCACAACAGGTACTGACGGCCTTTGCAGCTGCGTATCAGAACTTCATAAAGAGAAAAAGAAAGAGAGCGGATCACTTTTTCCGCTCTCTTACGCTTTTTGTAAGCAGGTATTCTATCTGACCGTTTATCGACCTGAAATCGTCTTCTGCCCACTTTGCTATATCGGCCCAGAGCGACTCGGGCAGGCGAAGGACTATCTGTTTGCGGCCGCCGTCCTTTGTCTTCGCCGGGCCGTCTGATCTTTCATTGCCCATGGTTCTGCTCCGTTGTCATCCGGGATCAGTATATCGATCCGCTGTTGACTACAGGCTGGGCGTCCTTGTTGCCGCAGAGAACTACGAGCAGGTTGGATACCATCTGAGCCTTGCGCTCCTCATCGAACTCGACGACTCCGTCATCCGCCAGCTTGTCAAGAGCCATCCTGACCATGCTGACAGCACCGTCCACGATCTTGGCTCTTGCCGCGATGATGGCCGAAGCCTGCTGTCTCTGGAGCATCGCTGCCGCGATCTCTTCGGCGTATGCGATGTGGGTTATCCTGACTTCCTCGATCACCAGGCCCGCGAATGCGACCTTGTCCGCAAGCTCGACCTGCATCTTCTCGGCGATCTCCTGAGAGCTGCCGCGCAGTGTCTGTTCTGCCTTGCCGGATGTGTCATCCTCGAGGCCGTCATCGAACACATCGTACGGGTAGAGCCTTGCCATGTTCCTGATTGTCGAATCCGTCTGGATCGAGAGGAACTCTGTGTAGTTCTCTACGTTGAACACAGCCTTGGTCGGATTATCGACATGCCACAGGACCACGGCTCCGATGATGATAGGGTTGCCGAGCGCATCGTTGACCTTCTGCGTGCCGTTGTCGAGAGTGGATCTCTTCAGGGAGATGGTCTTCTTTACCCTGTTCGCACCGGTCTTGGAGCTCTTGCGCGACGACGTATCGGCGGCGTTTTCGCCTGTGGCAGCTGCCGCGGCCTGCGCGTCATATGCAGGGTTGTTATATCTTGCGAACGGATTCACATAGAAGAATCCCGGCTTCATGATAGTGCCGTAGTACTTGCCGAACAGCGTGAGCACCAGAGCCTCGTTAGGACGCACGCTCCTGAGTCCTCCGAAAAGGAAAGGAAGCACGATGCACAGGAGTATCGCGAGCATGACCCTGATGCCGCCTCCGCGCCATGCTGTCGCGCCGCTTATGAACAGAACCGGCACAGCCAGGCACAGCAGTATCAGGATGACCAGCACGAGCATGCCGCTCGGCGGGTTTATGATCTTCTGCTCGACGGGCGTGCTCCATGAAGCTCCCTGGGCAGGAACTGTCTTCACTTCATTCTCTGTGCTGTCGAATTCAACGTTTTTATCTGCCATATCTTTTACCTCCTTAGAGCGATTGAGATATCAACGTGATATCATTTTCATATCATACTTATATCATTTTGACCGGCTGCGCGTCAAGCCCCTGCGCATCGCAGAAGAAAAAGTCCGCGATTCTTTGAAAAACGGGACTTTTATAATATAATACTAGCACGCATGTAACTATTCTATAACAGGTGCCTGGGGGATGCAGCAATGATAAGAGTTCTTGTAGTTGATGACGAGCAGGTGATAAGGGAAGGTACTGCCAGAGTCGTTGCGGAATGCATACCGGATTCGGATATGACGGTATGCGCGACTCCGTCCGAAGCGCTCGCGGAGGCCGGTAAAAAAAACTTCGACATAGCCTTTCTGGACATCGAGATGCCGGGTATGAGCGGCATCGAGCTTGCTAAGAAAATCAGGGAGATATCTCCCTTCATCAACATCATATTCTCGACAGCTTATCCGGAGTATGCCGGAGACGCTTTCAGCCTGCACGCGAGCGGATATATAACAAAGCCGCTGAGCAGAGAGAAGGTCATGGCCGAGATAAACGATCTGAGACATCCTCTCGATAAGGACGACAAGGGCCTGCGCGCCCGCGCTTTCGGAAACTTCGAGATCTTTTACGACGGAAAGCCTCTTCACTTCAGGTATGCAAAGACCAAGGAGATGCTTGCCTATCTTATAGACCGCAACTGCGCAGTGGTGGACATCGGAGAGATCAGGGCGATACTGTGGGACGATGATGTGGACCGCACCAGCTATATCAAGCAGCTCAGAAAGGACCTCATGGATACTCTGAAGGAGATCGGAAGGGAGGATGCCATCGTCATCGTGCGCGGCGGTATCGGAGTCGTTCCGGGAAAGATCAGCTGCGATTACTTTGACTTCCTGGAGGGAGAGGACGATGGGACAAATGCATATCACGGTGAATACATGCAGCAGTACAGCTGGTCCGAAGTGACTCACGGCAGTCTGGAATCAAGGGTGCAAAATGATTAGCGGCACAGTGGTACGTTCAGTAAATATCGCATTGCAGACATTCGGCATCATGGTGGCGCTCGCCATGATGTCGAGTTTTCGCAGGGATCTTTTCAGAAACCGTTCGCAGAGACTCCTCTTTTCGAAGATCGTGACGGCGACGGTATGTATGATCTGCTTTGTCATATATAACCTCCGGGGGATAGGAAATGAAGATCATCTCGACATGATCCTTATCTCACTCTCGCAGGTAGGTCTTTATGTAGTCTCGTATCTTTACATAGAATACCTGAGGGCGCAGATAGAAGAGCTCGATGAGGGGAAGCGCGTCCCGGCGGCGGTGCAGATCGCCGCGCTCGTCATATGCGTCGCGGGATCGACACTGCGGGTGGTCTCGACGGTCAGCGGGGGCTTCGGAAAATACGGCGGACCTGATTCCGGCAGTGGAGTCACGTTTGAGATCGGGCACGCCGGCGGGGTCGTACTCATGTTCATAACCATCGTGATCCTGTGCATTCACTACAGGACCCTGGGGGTGAGGCATACGCTTATCCTGGCTTCGATGCCGGTGCTGATGCTGCTTGCAGTGGTACTGGAGCCGCGAGCGGGAGGCATAGACCTTTATTATCCGTTCATAATCGTAGAGTTCTGCATCGTATACACCCAGCATCATCTTGACATTGCGAGACAGACGGAAAGAGACAGGATGGACGAGACGAAGGCCAGGCTCGCTCTTGCTACCGGCAGAATGAAGCCGCACTATCTTTACAACGTGCTGACGACCACATATTATCTCTGCGAGACAGACCCGCAGAAGGCCCAGCGGGCGATAGGCACTTTTTCCGAGTATCTCAGGAGCACTCTCGAGACGATGGAAAAACAGGAACTCGTCAATTTCTCGTGGGAGCTCTCAGAGATCAGGCATTATCTCGAACTCGAAAAGCTGCGCTTCGGGAAAAGGCTCAATATAGAATACGATATAGAGGCCGAGGACTTCCTCGTACCGCCTCTGTCTATACAGCCGCTCGTCGAAAATGCCGTCAAGCACGGAATAGCGCCGAAAGAAGAAGGAGGCACGGTCAGCATCATCTCCAGATGGCTCTCTGACGGAGGAGCGCAGATACGCATCATCGATGACGGTGTGGGCTTCGACGTGACGAAGCTCAGGAGCATGGACGTAACACACGAGGGCCTGGCAAATGTGCGCGAGAGGCTGCGCCTTGAGGTCGGCGGAGAACTGACGATCACCAGCTCGCCGGGAAAGACGACGACAGCTATAGTCACGATAAGACCGCAGAAAACGGAGAACGGACACAGATAACAGATGACAGAGATTCTGACGGATTCATTACTGGATACTATAAAGGATACGGTGACTCTGATACCCTTCCTCTTCATCACTTACCTGGCGATGGAATGGCTCGAACGCAGAACGGAAGAGCAGTCTGTCGCATTGCTTTCGCGTGTCGGAAAGTTCAGCCACGTGCTCGGAGCTGGCATCGGACTGATCCCTCAGTGCGGCTTTTCTGCAGCCGCCGCTGGATTATATTCCGGCGGAGTGATAACGGTCGGGACGCTGATCGCAGTCTTTCTTTCGACCTCTGACGAGATGGTCCCGATATTCCTGTCCTCATCCGTAGGGGCGGGCACCATAGCAAAGATACTCCTCGCTAAATTCGTGATCGCTCTTGCGAGCGGCATCCTGATAGATGCAGTAGCGAAGCCGCTTGGCAGAAGGGTACATGCTGACAAGCATATACATGATCTTTGCGAGAGGGATCACTGCGGATGCGAGGATGAAGAGGGCGGCATATTCCGTTCTGCTCTCGTTCACACGCTGAAGATCACCGTTTTCATATTCATCATCTCGCTCGTACTGAGCCTGGCGATAGGCTTTATAGGCAGAGAACGTCTGGCGTCTCTCATGACCGGAGCGCCTTTCGCGGGCACGGTCGTGACCGCTCTGATCGGACTCATCCCGAACTGTGCGGCGTCCGTCGCCGTAACGCAGATGTATCTTGAAGGCCTTCTGACGGCAGGCCAGCTGATGTCAGGACTTCTCACCGGGGCCGGAGTGGGGCTGCTTGTTCTGCTCAGGACCAATGCCCACCAGAAAGAAAACGCCGCGATACTCATGACTCTCTTCGTGCTAGGCATTTTCTGGGGAAGCCTGATCGACCTTGCGGGGGTCACATTCTGAGGAGGAACGGATGCTCAGGAACAATTATTTCATCATAAATAAGAAGGCGCGCGTGTTCAGCAGTATAAAGATCGCCGGTAAAACTGCGGTCTTTCTGGACAGCGGGGGCAGACCGGCAGACTTCGGCGTCCTGCCTCTTGGAGATTCCGTGTACGCTATGCTCAGCTGCGACGAAGTGAAGCTCCTGATGATCGTGACAGACCGGCAGGGCGTACACGATGTGATAGGCGTATTCTGGAAGGACGAAGCGGACTTCGAAAGCGAGTGCCCGAGACTCGGAAACGCCGCGGGCATGAAGATATACCGCCGGGATCTGAAGATAAACAGCTACGCATGGTCGATAGCCGGAAAGCTCGACGAGGGAGTCAGGCTAAGGGTCACTGAGGCGGTCGATGAGTCGGACATGACAGAATGCCCGGACTGCGGCATGCTTAATCCTAAGGGAACTCCTTATTGCCTCGAGTGCGGATGTGAGTTAGAATAAGCGAGTTAGAAATCAGAAGAACAATAAGAAAGAGGCCGGAAATGGCAGAGAAAAAAACCAGAAACCAAGCTGAAGAAGTAAAAGATAACGCAAAAATAGAACCTGCTGAAGAGACCGGAAAGGAAGTCCCTGAAGAGGCAAAGCCGGAAACAACCGAAGATAAGGAACTTCGCACTTCGACAGAAAACAACAGAAAGAAAAAGGCCGAGCGCAGGGAAGCCAAGGCAGCCCGCAAAGAGGCCAACATGGTCGAAGAGAAAAAGAGAAGACCGAACAACGGCCTTATCGCTCTTCTGATCTTCGGAGTCCTGATCGGCATGTTCGCATTCATCTGGGGGTACAATTACTTCCAGAAGGCTGAGTCGATCGAGAAGTACATGGAAGACAACGGCATGGCCGAACTGTACAGCCGTTTTGCGATCGATGAGTATACGACCGCGGCGGTCAAGGCCGAGGGAAACACCATAAAGATAGTGATAAAAATCGCGGACAACGCTCCTAAGGATGCCGTAAGCAAGTACAAGGGCAAGGAGGGCGAAAAGAACCTCAAGGACATAGGCGCGTATTACCTTACGGCTTTCAAGCCTGAGACAAGAGGCTTCGGCGGAGAGGCGAAGATCCTGGCCAAGCAGGGCGAAAAGAGGATCAACCACGTGAAGATGACGTACCGCGAAGCTAAGAAATACGTCAAGGATGCCGAGAAGAAAGCCAAAGAAGAGGCCGAGAACGGAGGCGGCTCCGGAGACAGCGGAGAATAGGATATAAAAAACGGATGCATGGGACCGGGATCCCATGCATCTTTATTTGTTTCATATACCGGCCCCCCCGGCTTACTGGACGGTGAAGCGGTATCCGAGACCGCGGACCGTGATAAGGTATTTAGGGTTCGACGGATCGTCTTCTATCTTCTGGCGGAGCCTGTTGACATACACCATGATGGCGTTCTCGTCGATGATGGTCTCGCCCCAGATGACGCTGTAGATCATGTCTTTTGAGAAGATGTGATCCACGTTGTCGATGAAGAGCTTGATCATCGAGTTCTCTTTGGCCGACAGAGGTATCTCGACGTCGTTCTTGTAGAATCTCAGCGTCGAGGTGTTGTATGTGAACGGGCCGGCCTCGATGATGTTGCTTCTGCTCTGCGGAGAGGTCTCGCGGCTCCTCCTGATGAGGGCCTTGGCCTTCGCCACCAGAGTGACCGGATTGAAAGGCTTGGTGATATAGTCGTCGGCGCCTATCTCAAGTCCGTACAGAGCATCCTGATCCTCTTTGCGGCCGCTTACGACCATGACCGGAGTCGTGAGGCCTTTTGACCTTATGCGCTGTATGACCTCAAAGCCGTTGATGCCTCTCATGTTGATATCCAGCAGGATCAGATCGTATTTGTTGACCTCGAGCAGCTCGAGCGCCGCTTCTCCGCTGATGGCCAGATCGTTCTCGATCCCGTTGTTCTTGAGAGCCTTGTGGAGCATAGTCAGTATCGCTTTGTCGTCATCCACTACCAGGACTTTGTCTGCCATTTTTTCCTCCTCGCTGTATGCCGGATGGTCTCGCGACCCAATACATACATATATTATCACACTTAAAACACAATATGTAGGTTTTTATCGTTCTTATATGGTAGAATATTCAGCGGAATATCCATCGGAGGTGTGAGGATTGAAGGACAGGATCTTCAGCAGCAGAAAAGTATATATCACGGCTATCGTCGTTGCGGTGGCGCTCATAGCGGTCGGCATATTCGGCGTCTGGCGCGCTTTCGCCCGCTTCGATGAAAGCACGCTGACCGAAAAGGACGGCCAGATCTACAGCCTGATGCGCTCCGACGATATCAACATCGAGAATTCCATAAAAGCCTTTGAGCGAGAGGCAGAGATATTCCTGAGCCGCCAGCTGCTGCAGGAGGCTCTTCGCGTCTGGGAAAATGAAGATGACGTTTCCGATCTTCAGGACTTCATAAGCAACAATACTCTGAGGAACAACCCGGTCTATGCGGACATGGTCGTGATGAACGGCAGCGGCATAGTGCTCTCTGCAACCGGAAAAACGGACTATGATTTCATAACGGCAAGGGATGCCAACGGGATGAGGCTGTGCCGCGATGCGGACGGCAGGTACTATCTCGCATACGAGACTGACGGGGCCGGAGGCATCAGCTACGGGTCGCTTATCGATCTGTCGCAGCTGTACATGACGGCTGTAGGTATCAATCCGGAAAAGCAGGTCATGCTGATCGACAGCACTACCAACGTGATGCTCACGGCCGGCGATGAAAACGTCATCGTCAAGACGACTTCCGAGGAGGTGGACGGGACCACGGCGGCATGCAGGGACTATCTGCTCAGATGCCAGCAGTCAGGCGCGTCCGGAGGCGTTTCGATGGATCTTAAGGATGCAGAGGGGAATACCTATACTGCGAGGATGGTCGCCCAGCCGAGCGGAAGCACGGTCAACGGCGAGTTCGCGATGGGAGTCATGATCAACTTCGAGGAAGCCATAGCCCCGTCGAGAGAAGCGGCCGAGGCGATACTCATCTGCGGCGGACTTGCCATCATAGGAGTGCTGGGACTGCTCTTCCTGCTTCTCTTCATGAGCCGCGCCAATGCGAGCAGCTCGGAAGAGGTGAACGTGCTCAAGAAGAAGAACGAGGCGCTCGAGGAGATCAACCGGAAGATGCAGGCGCTGACGCATCACCAGAGGCTTGAGACCATAGGGACGATGACGGCCAGTATCGCTCACGACTTCAACAACCTGCTTACCCCGATAATGGGCTACAGCATAATGACGATGGAGATGCTTCCGCCCGACGCGACAGACCTTCAGGAGAACCTTCTCGAAGTCTACAACGCCTCGGTCAAGGCAAAGGATATAGTCACCAGACTCTCCGAACTGAGCAAGAAGGGCAGCGAAGAGAAATACAGCGATGTGGACATAGACGAGACGATACAGAGCGCGCTCAAGGTCACTCTGCCGGCAAAGCCTAAAAACGTCGAGGTCAAGGCGCGCTTCGGAGGTGAAGGGACCATGATCAGAGCGGACCGCACCCAGATATCCCAGCTCGTTATGAACATAGTGCTCAACGCCTACGATGCCATGAGGGAAAAAGGCGGAACCATCATGGTCTCGACCAGAAGGGCCGGCGATGAGATCCTGATGAGGTTCAAAGACACCGGCTGCGGCATGGACGCCGAGACCGTGACCAAGATATTCGATCCGTTCTATACCACCAAGGAGTCGGGCAAGGGCACGGGTCTCGGTCTGGCTATAGTCGCGCAGATAGTCGAGACCCACGGGGGCAGGATCTACGTGGATACCGAGCCGGGCAAAGGCACTGAATTCAGGATATCGCTGCCTGTCGCCGGCACCGATATAGAGACGCCGGCATGGGGCCCTAACGGAGAGGGCAAATTCGACACCAAACGGTACAGTGCCAACATCTTCAGGAAGGAGCTCGCAAAGGCTGAAGCCGAACGCAGAAAGCTCGAAGAAGACGCAGGCAGATAGGAAAGCAGGGGAGCGGAAAGAGCATTCCTTCCGGGCCCCTTTTTTGCTGCCGCGGTTTTGCAAAAAAGTACACAGAACAGCCAAGATTTATCAGTATCGTTGTGGTATACTATATACGGCTTTTTTCGGCTGTGCCGAACATCAAAACTGACAGAAAAAATATTTGAAAGGAAATCAAGACATGATCATTCTGGTAGTCAACACAGGAAGCTCTTCCCTTAAATATCAGCTGATCGACATGGACAACGAGTCCGTGCTCGCAAAGGGACTTTGCGAGAGGATCGGTCTGGACGGTCACATGAACTACAAGACCGACAAGGGTACTGTATTCGACAAGGATATCGCGCTTCCGGATCACGGAGTTGCGATGCAGCTCGTAATCGACGCTCTTACAGATAAGGAGCACGGAGTTATCTCCGGCATGGACGAGATCGGCGCTGTAGGCCACAGGATCGTACAGGGCGGTTACATCTTCGACAAGTCCGAACTCATCACAGACGAGGTCGAGGCCGGCATCGAAGAGCTCTGCACTCTCGGACCTCTCCACAACCCGCCTGCACTCGTAGGTATCAGAGCCTGCAAGAAGGTTCTCCCGAACACTCCTGGAGTAGTTGTGTTCGATACGACGTTCCACAGGACCATGGCGGATGAGTGCAAGTACTATGCCATCCCGTGGGAATACGCCGAGAAGTATCACGTACAGAGATACGGAGCTCACGGCACGAGCCACAGATACGTGGCTGAAAGGTGCGCCGAGCTCATGGGCGGCGACCCTGAGAAGCTCAACATCATCACATGCCACCTCGGCAACGGTTCGTCCATAAGCGCCGTAAAAGGCGGCAAGTGCTACGACACATCGATGGGTCTGACGCCGCTCGAAGGTCTCGTGATGGGTACGCGCTGCGGTTCGATCGACCCGACGGTCGTAAGCTTCATCTATGAGCAGACAGGCATGCCTGTAAAAGAGATAACGGACATGATGACAAAGAAGTCCGGACTCCTGGCAGTTTCCGAGATCTCGGGCGACTGCAGAGACATCTGTGAAGCAGAGGCAAAGGGCAACAAGAAGGCCCACATCGCCAGAGAGATGCTGCTCAGATCCGTAAGAAGATTCATCGGCGCTTACGCTGCCGAGCTCGGACATGTCGACGCGATGGTATTCACAGCCGGCATCGGCGAGAACGACATCGAGCTGAGAGAAAAGGTCACCGATTATCTCGGATTCATGGGCGTGACCATCGACAAAGAGAAGAACAACTGCAGAGGCGAAGAAGTCGAGATCACCGGCAAGGACTCCAAAGTCAGAGTGTTCATCATTCCTACACAGGAAGAGCTGATGATAGCGCGCGATACCAAGGCTATCGTCGAAGCCCTGTAACTTAACTTACGGAAATAATTATTTCACCATATAATTATTTTAAAAGTACTTTTAACTAAATTCTTATTCTAAACAACTTTTTTAAAGGGAGATGAAAGAATGAAAAGACAATTCAAGACCATGGACGGCAACAACGCTGCTGCACATGTCTCCTACGCGTTTACAGAGGTTTCGGGCATCTACCCGATCACTCCGTCTTCGCCGATGGCTGACTATGTTGACCAGTGGGCTGCTGCCGGACGCAAGAACATCTTCGGTTCTACTGTACAGGTAGTCGAGATGGAGTCTGAAGCAGGCGCTGCAGGCGCAGTACACGGTTCCCTCGGAGCCGGCGCTCTGACGACCACATACACTGCTTCCCAGGGACTCCTCCTGATGATCCCGAACATGTACAAGATCGCCGGAGAACTTCTGCCGGCAGTATTCCATGTATCGGCACGTACGGTTTCGACTCACGCGCTGAACATCTTCGGAGATCACTCCGACGTGTACGCATGCCGTCAGACAGGCTTTGCGATGCTCGCTGAGGGCAATGTTCAGGAAGTCATGGATCTCGCTCCTGTAGCTCACCTTGCAGCTATCGAAGGCAGAGTTCCATTCCTCAACTTCTTCGACGGATTCAGAACATCCCACGAGATCCAGAAGGTAGCGGTATGGGATTATGAGGACCTCAAGGAAATGTGCGACATGGACGCTGTAAAGAAGTTCCGCGACGCATGCCTCAACCCGGATCATCCTCACCTCAGAGGATCCCACGAGAACGGCGACGTCTTCTTCCAGCACAGAGAGGCCTGCAACAAGTACTACGATGCAGTTCCTGAAGTTGTCGAGAAGTACATGGGCAAGATCAACGCCAAGCTGGGCACTGACTATCAGCTGTTCAACTACTACGGCGCTGCTGATGCTGACAGAGTCATCATCGCAATGGGTTCCATCTGCGACGTTGCAGAGGAAGTCATCGACTACCTCGCAGCCAAGGGCGAGAAGGTCGGCCTGATCAAGGTAAGACTCTACAGACCGTTCAGAGCAGACAAGCTGATCGCTGCACTGCCTAAGACATGCAAGAAGGTTGCTGTTCTTGACAGGACAAAAGAGCCTGGTTCCCTCGGTGAGCCTCTCTACCTCGATGTCGTTACTGCATTCGCAGAAGCCGGCATGAGCGATGTAAAGGTCATCGGCGGACGTTACGGACTCGGTTCGAAGGACACTCCTCCGGCATCGGTATTCGCAGTTTATGACGAGCTCGCCAAGGCAGAGCCTAAGAAGAGATTCACTATCGGCATCGTAGATGACGTTACAAATCTCTCCCTCGAAGAGAAGCCGGCTCCTATCACAGCTGCAAAGGGCACGATCGAGTGCAAGTTCTGGGGTCTCGGCGGCGACGGTACAGTCGGAGCCAACAAGAACTCCATCAAGATCATCGGAGACCATACTGACAAGTATGTTCAGGCTTACTTCCAGTATGACTCCAAGAAGACAGGCGGCGTTACTATCTCTCACCTGAGATTCGGCGACTCCCCGATCAAGTCTTCGTACTACATCAATAAGGCTGACTTCGTTGCATGCCACAACCCAAGCTACATTGACAAGGGATTCAAGATCGTTCAGGACGTTAAGCCGGGCGGAATCTTCCTGATCAACTGCCAGTGGAAGCCTGAGGAAGTCGGCAACCACCTCGACGCAGCTGCCAAGAAGTACATCGCTGAGAACAACATCCAGCTGTACATCATCGACGCTATCGACCTTTGCGCTAAGATCGGAATGGGCAAGAGGACAAACACTACTCTCCAGTCCGCATTCTTCTCACTCGCAGAGGTACTGCCAAAGGCAGACGCTATCAAGTACATGAAGGATGCTGCTACAAAGTCCTACCTCAAGAAGGGCCAGGATATCGTAGACATGAACCACAAGGCCATCGACGCCGGCGCTGACGCTCTGGTCAAGATCGATGTGCCTGCTGAGTGGGCTAAGCCTGCTGCAGACCCTGCAAAGGCTCCTCTCGAGGGACCTGAGGCTCTGGTCACACAGGTCAAGAACATCCTTCTGCCTATCGACAACATGGACGGCGACAGCCTGCCTGTATCGGCATTCATGCCGCACGTCGACGGCGAG
>JAFRFA010000111.1:0-2153 GCA_017434585.1 Mogibacterium sp.
CCATTTCCACTTAGGACCCATACCCTTTTCAATGTAGTAGAAAGGTCCGCCGAGGATCGAGCCGTCTTCCTTGACGTGTCTGTACTTAACAGCCAGAACGCCTTCTGCGTACTTCGTGGCGATTCCGAAGAATGCCGCGAACTCCATCCAGAAGAGAGCTCCAGGACCGCCGCCCATGATAGCTGTGGATACACCTACGATGTTGCCTGTACCTACCGTAGCAGCGAGGGCTGTTGTAAGAGCTCCGAAGCTGGATACATCACCCTCAGCGCCTTCTTCGTTGTTGACGGCGTATCTGAGTGAGAGTCCGAGTCTTCTCTGAGGATGGAACTTGGTACGAACCGAGAGCAGGATGCCGACTACGATGATGAGTACCATCATTACGGTACCCCATACAAGTCCGTCTAACCAAGTAATAAATTCACCAACGCTCATATAATACCTCCTTACAAATTCCAATAACGTATAAGAGATTGGGTGTACTCCTTCAGATTGAAGAGCGTAGTACACCAATCTGAATTTATACAGTTTTAGTTTAATAGGTAGAAAAATTGATGTCAAACAAAAAATGTGTCAAGAAATTGTCAGCATTTCACAAAATCATCACAAATGCTTGATTTTCCAAGGCTTTGAAAAATCAGGCAGTTCAGAGGCTGACAAAATAATTTTTCAGCTGAAATGCGGTCTCTCTGCAATCATACAAAATATGGCCGCTGCGGCATCATGCTGTTGGCATATATAGACCGTTGTGATATAGTTACTGACGGTACGAGGGAGTAGCCGGCGCAGTGCGCGATATCATCCGTCAGTACGGGATCACTTATCCCCGGATAATGTCAGAACAGGCGAGACTTTTACCGCATGAAGCTTTGCGGTAATGGTCTCTTTTTTGTGGAAATCATGCCGGTCAGATGATAATATTATTAAGTTATATAAAAATGGAGGAAAACAATGCGCGAAGGTTACAGACCATATCTTGAAGACATCGGCTCAGTCCTTGCAGAGACAGGGTCGGAGGCCGCCGGACTTACATCGGCCGAGGCAGCATCCAGGCTCGAAAAGGACGGACCGAATAAACTCATAGAACCAAAGAAGAGAAGCAGTCTGCTGAAGTTCTTCGACCAGATGAAGGATCCGATGATACTCATACTGCTGGCGGCGGCTCTTCTTTCGCTCATAACGTCGCTTTACGAGGGAGAGACCCCGACGGACGTATTCATCATATTGTTCGTTGTCGTTCTGAACTCCGTGCTCGGAGTGGTTCAGGAGAACAAAGCCGAAGAGGCCATAGAGGCTCTCAAGCAGATGACCGCGGCGAAGTCCAAGGTGCTGCGCGACGGCGAGATCATCAGCGTGGAGAGCAGCGGGCTCGCGGTGGGTGATGTCGTTCTGCTCGAGGCGGGAGACAGCATACCGGCCGACGGACGTATCATAGAAGAAGCCTCGATGAAAGTTGAGGAGGCGGCTCTCACCGGTGAGTCGGTGCCTGTGACAAAGACCTCGGAAGCGCTTGTTCTCGGCGATTCGAAGGACGTTGCGCTTGGCGACAGGAAGAACATGGTATACATGGGAAGCACTGTCGTATACGGCAGAGGAAAGGCCGTCATAACAGCGACGGGCATGTCGACCGAAATGGGCAAGATCGCCGACGCGATCGCCCAGGCCGAAGAGGAGCTCACACCGCTCCAGATAAAACTGGCTCAGCTTTCGAAGATCCTGACAAAGCTGGTGCTCGTCATCTGCGCGTTCATCTTCGCTCTCGGAGTGATCAAGGCCGGACGCCTCAGCATGGATGTCATGATCGACACCTTCATGCTCGCGATCTCGCTTGCGGTAGCGGCGATCCCGGAGGGACTTGTCGCCGTAGTCACTATAGTGCTCTCGATCGGAGTCACCAGGATGTCGCAGAGGAACGCGGTCATCAGAAGGCTCACGGCGGTCGAGACTCTCGGCTGCGCGCAGATAATCTGCTCGGACAAGACGGGCACGCTGACACAGAACAAGATGACCGTCACGGACTACGCCGGAAACGACAGGGACCTGATCGCTGCAGGCATGGCGCTTTGCTGCGACGCGGAGCTCAAGATAACGGAAGACGGCGAAGAGGTCGTGGGCGAGCCGACAGAGGCCGCGCTCGTGGCGTTCTCTTCATC
>JAFRFA010000112.1:0-3050 GCA_017434585.1 Mogibacterium sp.
AGTATGTGGCCATGTCGAGCGAGCCGGAATTAGGCGCAAAAAGACGAACCGAAAAAGCATTGCCTAGATTCATCAGCGGCTCCGGAAGGTTCTCGCACGTAAACGCCGCGCAGATCCTGCCTTCCTTTTTCGCCTGCTCTATCAGTTCGTTGTTCGCATTCTGCAGGAGGTCTTCGAAATACAAAAGATGCTTAAGATCCTTCATATGCTCTCTCCTCTTTCAATATTAAGTTGAAATATCCCTCTCATCAGTAACAAAAATTCCCGGCCCGGTCTTCTCAACTCGTGCCGGGATACTTTTTGTTTCTTCCTGTTAAAAGTGTAACCCAGGGGCATTATATTTTCAAGAATCAAAGTCGCATTGCTGATCGGACGCCACGAACTTCACTATTGAATCTACGGTCCAGCTCTGCTGCTCATAAGGGCTTATCTCAGCCTCTCCGTCTCCCTTCTGCGGTCCGTAATATCCGAAGCCGGCGTGATTGCCTCCCCTGATGATCAGCTCTGATCTGTTTCTCGGCCACAGGCCCTTCGACTCGCGGTATTCGTTCCTGCTCAGACAGCCGTCATTCGTGCCGTATATGCTCAGCAGCCTTTCGCTGTTCGGGACAGGTACGGTCGGATAAGAAGCCAACAATATGACCCCGTCCGTTTCTTCAGTATTCTTCGCATCGTATTCTGCGGCGACGATCCCTCCGAGGGAATGACCCATCAGATACCAGTGATCGTAATCGTATGCCAGGGTCACATCGTCTGCAGCGTTCGGTTCGAAGATGGCCATGCGAAATGGCAGCTTCAGCAGAAAACAGTCTGTCCCCTGCCGGGCAAGACGGAACATCAGCGGAGCATACGCGGCCTCTTCGACCTTGGCTCCGGGATAGAATACTACAGCGCTTTCGCTTCCCGGTCCGTCGAAGAAATACGCATCCTTACTTTCGCTGACCTTCACCCCGCTGCTGCTTTTCAGGTACTCTTTCACCCCGCTGTCCGCGTGGTAATACACTTCAAGATATGCAAAAAGACCGACGGCGATCAGCGCCATGCTGACCGCAGCCGTTATCAGTATCTTTTTGAGGGGCGAATACTCTTTGCCGGCAGATATCCGCCGCGTCAGAGCGATCCCCGCAGCTATGCTCAATGCGAGCACCAGTGTCGAAGCAACAGCGTATTTCATTCTATCTTCTTTGCCGATTCCTTATATTCACTTCGAAAGCAGTTCTGTGAACTTCGCCATCGTTCCCGGGATGTCGATCGTCTGAGGGCATACCGCTGCGCAGGCTCCGCATCCGATGCAGGCCGAAGGCTTCTTGTCGTCCGGGAAGGCCGCGAGAGCCATCGGCGCGATGAATCCGCCCTCGGTGTAAACGTGCTCGTTGTACAGTTCGAGCAGTCTAGGGATCTCGAGCTCCATAGGGCAGTTCGGCATGCAGTACCTGCAGGCTGTGCAAGGCACTGTGCCTTCTCTGGCCCGGATGTCGTTGTGGGCGGCAGTCATCAGTATGGAGACCTCTTCTTCGCTGAGTTTTTTCTTTTCTTCGAAGAAGGCGATGTTCTGATTCATCTGCTCAAGGCTGGACATGCCCGAGAGTATCATGGTGACGCCCGGCACGGACTCGAGATACGAGAAAGCCCAGTTTACAGGCGTGAAGTCCGGTCTGAACTTCGAGAGCTCCTTCTCTGCCCCGAGGCATGACTGAGCGAGCTTGCCGCCGCGAAGTCCTTCCATTACCCATATAGGGATCCCCCTCTTATTGAGCTCTTCGACCTTTGCTTTCGCGTTCTGGAACTCATAGTCGAGGTAGTTCAGCTGGATCTGGCAGAACTCCACGATGTCTCCGTTCTTTTCGAGGAACCTCATCATCGTCTCGTATGTGCCGTGGCAGGAGAATCCGAGGTGGGTGATCCTGCCGTTTTTCTTCTGCTCGAGCAGATACTCGCGCAGGCCGAACTCATCGTTCACATATGCATCGATGTTGGTCTCGCATACGTTGTGGAAGAGATAGAAATCGAAGTGATCCACCTTGCACTTTTCGAGCTGCTTCTCAAAGATCTCTTCGTGCTTTCCGAAGTTCGAAAGGTCGTAGCCCGGGAACTTCGATGCGATGCAGTAGTCCTTGTGATCGTATTTCGACAGGGCTTCTCCCACTGCGGTCTCGCTGTTCCCGCCGTGATAGCCCCATGCCGTGTCGTAGTAGTTGACGCCGTGCGCCATCGCATAGTCGACCATCTCCTGCACGGCCGCCTGATCCGGTCTGTTGTCGTCGCCGTCTATGACGGGGAGTCTCATGCAGCCGAAGCCAAGGGCCGAAAGTTCTTTGTCCTGGAATTTGTTGTAATACATTTTGTTCTCTCCTTTTGACGCTTCTCACTTGATCATTGAGGCGAATTTCTTCATTATCTTCGGTATGTCTATGCGCTGCGGGCACACCTTTGCGCATTCCCCGCACCCGATGCAGCTGCCCGGCCATTTGTCCTCCGTGAAGGCCGCCATGTCGCTGCGAGGGACTGTTTCCTTATCGTTATACACATAATCGTTGTATTCTCCGAAGAGTTCCGGTATAGGGAGCTGCTGCGGGCACTTTGCCGTGCAGTAGCTGCAGGCCGTGCACGGGACCGTCCCCTTGCCCTGGATATCGAAGTGGGCCGCGGTCAGAAGCGTCGCGATATCGTCATCGGATATCTCCTTCTTTTCGCTGAAGAACTCTATGTTCTGCTTCAGCTGCTCAAGGTTCGACATGCCTGAAAGGATCATGGTGACCCCGGGTATGGTCTCGAGGAAGGCGAAAGCCCAGTTCGCCGGCGTGTAATCAGGATTGCTCTTTGCGAGGATCTTCTCTCCTCCGAGACAGGACTGAGCGAGCTTGCCGCCGCGGAGTCCCTCCATTACCCATATTGGCATTTCGAGATTATTGAGGTATTCGACCTTGCTCCTGGCATCCTGGAACTCGAAGTCTATGTAGTTGAGCTGGATCTGGCAGAACTCGATATGCTCGTAGTACTTCTTCACGAAGCGGTGCATCGTCTCGAAAGAGCCGTGGCACGAGAAGCCG
>JAFRFA010000113.1:0-4868 GCA_017434585.1 Mogibacterium sp.
CAGTGAATTGACCTCTTCGAAAGGCGACTGCGTTATAGAAAATGCTCATAAATACTCCTTGCAAACAGGGAAAGTGATGCAATTTTTGCTGATGACAGCAGGGGCACGCGTATGATATAATTTTCGGGCTGGCATCCTGTTGCCGGCAGAAAGAAAAATCAAAGGAAAACATATCAGATGAAAGATATTGAGATCAGAGAATTATTCAGAAATACGGACGCCTATGCAGACAAAAAGGTAACGGTCTACGGATGGGTAAGGGGCAACAGAAGCTCCAATCAGTTCGGCTTTCTCTCGGTCAACGACGGGTCGTTTTTCACCCCTGTGCAGGTGGTGTACGAAGCTGACAGGCTTGCAAACTTCAGCGAGGCGGCAAAGTACCGTCTGAGCGCGGGAGTGAAGGTCACGGGGACTCTCGTTCTGACGCCGGATGCAAAGCAGCCGTTTGAGATCAAGGCGGATGAGATCGAGCTCGTAGCCGATTCGGATCCGGACTATCCGCTCCAGAAGAAGCGTCACTCCATGGAATTCCTCAGAGAGATCGCTCATCTGAGACCGCGCAGCAACACCTTCTCCGCTGTTTTCAGGGTAAGGAGCGTTGCGGCATATGCTATCCACAGATTCTTCCAGGAAAAGAACTTCATCTATGTGCATTCGCCTGAGATCACCTGCAGCGATGCCGAGGGCGCAGGCGAGATGTTCCAGGTGACGACTCTCGACCTCGATGACCTTCCGAGAGATGAGCACGGCTGCATCGACTACAGCAAGGACTTCTTCGGAAAGAAAGCAAACCTTACTGTATCCGGCCAGCTTGAAGGAGAAATCATGGCACTGGCCTTTCGCAACATCTACACGTTCGGGCCGACCTTCAGAGCCGAGAACTCCAACACGGCGAGACACGCGTCCGAGTTCTGGATGATGGAGCCTGAGATGGCGTTCTGTGACATCAACGGCAACATGGATCTGGCCGAAGAGATGATCAAGTACATCATAAGCTATGTCATGGAGCACTGCCCGGAGGAGATGAACTTCTTCAACAGCTTCGTCGACAAGGGTCTGCTCGAGAGGCTCAACCACATCGTAAACTCGGACTTCGCGAGGATCACATACACTGAGGCGGTGGACATACTGCAGAAGTCCGGGAAAAAATTCGAATATCCGGTGGAGTGGGGCCTCGAGCTTCAGACAGAGCACGAGCGCTACCTGACCGAAGAGGTATTCAAAAAGCCGATGTTCGTCATCAACTATCCTAAGGACTGCAAGGCCTTCTACATGAGGCTCAACGACGACGGAAAGACGGTCGCGGCGATGGACATGCTGGTGCCGGGAGTCGGAGAGATCATCGGCGGCAGCCAGAGAGAAGAGCGCTACGATGTGCTCGTAAAGAGGATAAATGAACTCGGCCTCGACGAGGACACATACGACTGGTACCTCGACCTCAGAAGATACGGCGGCGTATTCCACTCCGGCTACGGACTTGGATTCGACCGCATCCTCATGTACCTCACGGGCATGAGCAACATAAGAGACGTTCAGATGTTCCCGCGCACGCCGGGCAACGCAGAATTCTAGAACTGATAAAACCGCACATCGCATATATTTAGGAGGAACACATGAAAGGCTATTCAACTGACAAGATCCGCAACATCGTACTGCTGGGACACGGCGGCTCCGGCAAGACCACTTTCCTTGAGGCGGCGCTGCTCAATACAAAGGTAGTGAGCAGACTCGGCAAGGTCGAGGACGGCAATACCGTATCCGACTACGAAAAGATGGAGATCGAGAAGGGCTACACCATCAACCAGACCCTCGTTCCTGTAGAATACAAGGGCACAAAGCTCAACTTCATCGATACTCCGGGATTCTTCGATTTCGCAGGAGAGGCAAGAGCCGCTCTTTCGACAGGCGCCACAGCTATCATCATGGTAGATGCATCGGCAGGTATCCAGGTAGGTACCGAGAAGGCATGGGACCTGGTAAAGGAATTCAATTCGCCGACATTCTTCATGATCAGCAAGACAGACAAGGACAACATCGATGTTGACGGCGTCGTCGCTGCTATCCAGGAGAAGTTCGGATCAGCATGTGTTACTCTCGACGATAAGGATGCTCTCGACGAAGCCGTCGCAGGCGCCGACGAAGAGCTCATGGAGAAGTTCTTCGAGGGCGAGGGCTTCACGGACGAGGAGTTCGCGCGCGGACTCGCGACCGGTATCCACAACGGAGATATCATGCCTATCCTCAGGATGTGCAGCCTGACAGGAGACGGAGTCGACGAGGCTCTCGACGCTCTCTGCAAATACGTTCCGAAGCCGGAGACTGTCGTCACTGAGGCAAAGGATGCTGACGGAAACGACATCGAAATCAAGTGCGATCCAAACGGCGATCTCGTTATCTACGTATTCAAGACACTGGCCGACCCGTTCCTCGGAAAGATCTCCTACGCGAAGGTGGTATCCGGAACGCTCAAGCCGGGCGCTGATGCATACAACCCGCGTTCGGAAAAGGCCGAGAAGCTCGGCTCCGTATTCTTCGTAAGAGGCAAGACCCAGGAGAACACAGATCAGGTATGCGCAGGCGACCTCTTCGCTCTCGGAAAGCTCCAGAACACGAAGACCGGCGACACGCTCTGCAGCAAGGCCAAGCAGGTCACGGTGAATCCGGCAGTGTTCCCGAATCCGTGCTACTTCGTAGCGGTAGAGGCTGCCGACAAGAATGAGGACGAGAAGATGGCTCAGGGCCTCTCCAAGCTCATGGAAGAGGATCCGACATTCGTGCTCGAGAGAAACGCAGAGACACATCAGACTCTGCTCGGAGGACAGGGAGACATCCAGCTCGGCATCATCCAGGCCAAGCTCAAGGACAGATACGGCGTCAGCGTAAACGTCGTTCCTCAGAAGATCGCTTACAGAGAGACCATCAAGGGCAACTCCGATGTACAGGGCAAGCACAAGAAGCAGTCCGGCGGAGCAGGCCAGTACGGTGACGTTCACATCAGATTCTCGCCTTCACAGGAGGAAGGCCTCGAGTTCAGCGAAGAACTCTTCGGCGGATCGGTTCCTAAGAACTACGTTCCGGCTGTCGAGAAGGGACTCCTCGAGTGCATGGACAAGGGGCCTCTCGCCGGATGCAAGGTACAGAACATCAAGGCCGTTCTCTATGACGGTTCGTATCACGAAGTAGACTCCAACGAAGTTTCGTTCAAGATCGCTGCTTCGCTGGCATTCAAGAAGGGTATCGTTGAGGCCAAGCCTTGCCTGCTCGAGCCTATCATGAAGCTCGACATCACAGTCCCTGAGGCTTATGTAGGAGCAGTCATGGGCGACCTGCCAAACAGAAGGGGCATCGTGCTCGGAATGGATCCTATCCACGGCGGACAGGTCCTCCACGCCGAAGCTCCTCAGGCTGAGCTCTTCGACTACGCCATCGCTCTGAGATCGATGACACAGGCAAGAGGAAGCTTCACCGTAGAGTTCGCGAGATACGCCGAGCTGCCGAGCAACCTTGCGGATAAGGTAATTGCGGCTTATAAGGCTTCGCAGGAAGAAAAGTAGCGGCGTTGCCGTAAGGAACGAAGCCTTGATCTCCGTCGGCTGAGCTCCTTTGATAGAAACAATACTATTGTAAGAGCCTGTTCCCGGTCCGGGAGCGGGCTCTTTGCTTGCTTGATAATTTGTTAAGATTGCCCGATCCTGTCGAAATGAGAAGTAACAAAACGTATAATTACTATGACGGATCGGAGTTCTCACGGGGTGAGGGAGGTAATAACTATGAAAAAGAAATTAGCGGTCCTGACAGGGCTGATGATGGTGCTTTGCTTTGCTTTCGCCGCATGCGGAGGGAGCAAGGCCGACTATTCGGACAGCAAGTATCTGGGCGAATGGAAGGCGACCTCGATGTCGGTCGGAGACACTTCGGGCGGGATCGAAGGCGCTGTCTGGATCCTGACGCTGAACGAAGACGGCACAGGCACATTCGTTTCGACTGAGGCTGACGGAAAAGAAGACGTATCAAAGATCAAATGGCAGCCGGCAGGTGACGGCTTCAAAACGAGCGGCGACATGAAGCTGAAATTCACCGATGACGGTGACGGAATAAAGGCGAGCGTCATGGGTGTCGAGCTGCACTTCTCAAGACCCGGAGAGGAAGGCCCGGACGACGGGGCTCCGGATATCGGAACGCAGTACGGATATATGGGGCAGGACCCTGTGGAATGCGCTGTATGGAAGTATCTCTGCGAAGATATCTCCGTCATGTACAGCAAGCCTGCAGATTCGATCACTGTGCCTGTAGTGCAGATCATAAAGACCGAAGAGGGTGATGACGGAGACACTCATGTATACGGAGATTTCTGGGTATACAACTACACGATCAACGGGGATACCCTCGAATGCAAGTCCGGCGGAGCTCATCCGGGAATGATGCATGTTGCCAAAGACGGCGATGAGTACAAGGTGGTCGAATTCACTCCTGTCGAGGACGGCGGCAGTTTCGAGCCGTCGGCAAAGGAGATCTTCGGAGACGACTTCGACAAGTTCATGGCGGTCACTTCAGACAGCGATGCGCGCGAGAAGCTTAGAGCCCAGGGACTCGCGGACTACGTGAAGACCAACGGACTTGCTGTCACGAAGTATCAGGACTACGGCCAGGATCCGGTAGACCTCGATCTCTAGTGAAGGTACCGGAACAAAAGGATCATTAATGTCCAAAGCAGGAAGAGGCGGGAAGTGAGGTGACCCCCAAAAGTTAGACTTTTGCTCCAGCGAGAAATCGCTGGAGTTTTTCTATGCAGCTAACATGTATTCTCGGTACTCAACTGGGCTCCGGTATCCGAGAGATGCCTTACTGCGCTTCTCATTGTAATAACG
>JAFRFA010000114.1:0-31342 GCA_017434585.1 Mogibacterium sp.
GGGCACGGGTCGTTCCTGCCCACTTTTACGCGTCTGACTGGAGCTTCTTTCTTTTTGCCTCCGGCACTCTTCAGAGCCATCAGCGCTGCCATCTCGTATGAGTCATGGCCCCTGTTGTCCCTTATGCGGCATTCGCGGCTCATCTCCATGAAGAGCTCTATGAGCTTTACCTCCGCCTCATCGGACGGGAAGCTGAGTCCCAGAGCGTCGACCGCGTCATTCACTCTGACATGGTCATTGACAGCCTCGTACAGCTCGTGCACCTTCATTCCAGCCTCATCAGGATCCATCCTGAAAGTCAGAGCTATATATTCCTGAAGCTTCGCGTGCGACTCCCGGCTCAGAAGGCAGCCTCTCTCGTAGAGTTCTTCTGTCTCTTCGCGCGACGGGACATAATACGGAGTATCGCCCTGTATCTTCGTTTCCAGGTATTTGTAGTAATCTTTCTTCTCATATCCGTTCAGCACGAGTCTTCCGTCCCTTTCGGCGAACCACTGTGAATGTGCCGGCGTGGTCCTGAAAAGTTCCATGACCTCGTCCATACCGGCATTTACGTATCTTACGGCAAAGAGATCCCTTAATGCTTCTTTGCTCATCACGCCGTAGAGGTATCTCGCAGCCTCGAGGCACTTGTACATCCAGTTGCGCTTCTGCCATCTTAGTTCGAGTTCATCGTTCCATATCCCGGCGTAGGTCTCGCGGATCTTCTGAGGGATGATCACTTTATCTCCCGGCATCAGCATGACAAGATCGTCCCTTTCGAGAAGCTCCGCTATGAGCTTGTCCGTCTCTGCAGTCAGTATTGCTCCCGCCGGCTTGTCCAGCAGGAATCTGAAAAGCTGCATCTCGCTCTCTCCGAGAGCCGTCAGTCTGTCTTCAAATGCCTTTATGTCTTTATCACTCATTGCGCGATGCTTTTCCTGTGAATACTTCTGATCTCTTTTATGAGACTACCAAAAAACGCTTATTGATAGTATAATGTATTCATTATGAAAATGACAGAAATACTCGAAAAAGACAAAGAGAATCTCCTTACCGAGATAGCCGGCGCGGGTTCAGCCGAAGCCGCGGTCCCTGTGCTCGAAAAGGAGGTCGACAAGCTGCTTCTCATGCACAACGACGCTGCTGAAAGCGACGCTGAGCGCGATGCCGCTGCACACATCATGCAGGCCGTCCGCCTGTCGCTGCCGATGATCGATTCGATCGGCTATACACGGGTCTGGGAGCGCGGCAAAAACAGAGCCCCTGAAGAAGACGGAGGCGGCGTCTCGCTCACTTCGATAATCATGCTTCTGGGAGGCGTCGTGCTGATCGTCTACGGTCTCTTCCCTCTCGTTATGACAGGACTTGATCAGACGAGATCCGAAGATATAGCAGGCTTCATAGTAAAATGCGCCTCCATACTCATGGGCATGGTCTTCCTTTATCTTTCAGGCTCGGTCTATGGCAGGCCTAAGAGCAGAGGAAAGAAGGAGTATCAGGTCGAGATGCACGTGGATTCCGAACGCATCTTCCGCTATTTCAGGTCAGTGATCATCTCTGCCGATCAGAGCCTCGACGAAGTCAGGCTCGCCGAAAGGCAGAGCAAACGCGAGCAGGCCGGGCTCATAGACGGAAGGACCGCTACCGGACCGGAGCTGGATCTCTTCTCCGATCTGCTTGCGGCATCATACAGCGGAGATCCTGAATACGCGCTCGAAAAGATCGAGGCGATCAAGTACTACCTGCACAAGCAGCAGATAGAGGTGGTCGATTACAGCCCGGAAACAAAAGACTGGTTCGACCTCATGCCGGGCAAAAAGAAAGGCACCATCAGACCTGCCATGACAGCGAACGGCGCCCTTCTCAAAAAAGGCCTCGCCTCCAGCGGAAAATAACACACTTGTCCAGTATTACCGAAAGGTGGATTAGCCAGAATGGATCGTTTTTTCGGATTCGACCTTGGTGACGCCGAGAGCGCCATCTCAAGACTAGTAAAAGAAGAACAGAATACACCTGAGATGCTCACAGTCGTCGGCGAGCAGAGTTTTATCACCGCTTACGCCCAGCTGCAGAACGGTGATCTCATCATCGGCGAGAAAGCCTGTTATGCAGACAACGCTGTAAAGAGAAAGCTTCGTTTCAAGAGCCGCTTCCTGACCGACAGATCGAGCGAGGCGGATGTCAGGAGTTTTGCCGCAGGAGTACTCGGTGAGCTTTACGGCAGCGGAGAGCTTGTCAAGAACGAGAACTGCAGCTTTTACATCGGCTGCCCTGCCGGCTGGGACAGGAACACCCGCGAGCGCTACAGAGAGATATTCGAAAGAGCCGGATATCCCCCTTCGAGGATAATCTCGGAATCGCGCGCGGCCATGGTGAGCGCATGCCAGTCGAAGCACCTTCAGGTCGGAGTGGATATTCTGTCCAGGCCTGTGCTCGTGATCGACATAGGCTCGTCGACGACCGATTTCGCTTACATCATGGGCGGCAAGGAAGTCGAGATGAGGACCGGCGGCGAAGTGGTCCTCGGCGGAGGTCTGATGGACGAGATACTGCTCGAGGAGTCAGTAGCGTCTGCAGGGCTTATGAAAAAGAAGATACAGTCGGTATTCGAAAAGAGCGAGCCCTGGAGAACGTACGCCGAATTCGCGGCAAGAAGGCTCAAGGAAAAGTATTATTCCGACGAGGAATACTGGAGCACGCATGACTGCCATGAGAGCATAGTCCTCCACTACGATCTTCCGGTCAAGCTTACTCTGAGGATGGACAGAAAGATCGCCGACAGGCTTGTCAATAAAAAGATAGATAAGCTCGGCAGACGCTCCTGGAAAGATGTCTTCATCTCATCCCTGAAGGATGTACAGAAGAGCATCACAGGCGCGCAGCCTGAGCTCATATTCCTGACCGGCGGAGTGAGCAAGCTCCCTGCGATACGCGACTGGTGCAGCAGCGTGTTCAGTGATTCCATCGTCATATCGGCTACGGATCCTGAGTTCTCCGTATCCAAAGGACTGTCCTACTGCGGACGCATCGATGAGGATCTGTCGGAATTCAGGACTGAGCTCGACGAGCTTATCGCATCCACTGCCATCGAGGATATCGTCAGCAAGAATATACCTTCTCTCTACAGAAAAGCAGTCGACACTCTGGTCGATCCTATCGTGAAGAGGGTCGCGGTCCCTGTATTCGACAGATGGAGAAACGGCGAGATCGCAAGGCTCGGCGATACAGACGAGATACTTCAGAGCGAAGTGGAGCATTTCATAAGGACGGACGAAGCCAGAGAGCTTCTTGCCGGCCCTATCACCGACTGGCTCAAGCCTGTTATCGAAGAACTCGAAGGCCTGACAGTCCCTATCTGTCTGAAGCACAGAGTTCCGTATACAGCGCTCAGCCTCAAGTCGTATCTGAACGCTACTGACATAGATATCAAGGTCGATGCAAAGAATATATTCGCTGTCGATGAGCTCACTTTCCTGATCGACTCCATAGTCACAGCTCTTGTCGCACTTCTGATCGCGGCCATCGACGTGATCCCGTTCATGGCGGGTCCCGAGGGAGTTCTTATCGGCATAGTTGCCTCAATAGTCGTGCTCTTCCTCGGCAAGGACAAGATGCAGGAGACCATGCTCACCGCTGATATTCCTAAGGCAATGAGGAAGCTCATCCCTAAGGGCGCGTTCAGTTCGCGCACCGAGAGCATAAGCGCGGATATCAAGGAGTCATTCTACCAGACGCTCGACAAGGAAAAGAGCGACGAGATCAGGGAGCGCATGGTATCCGAGATAAGCGGTCAGATCGAGACTACCCTAATACACATGGCCGAGGTCGTGGAGATCCCGCTGGGATAGGAAGAAAAAATGAGACAGAACAGAACAGCAAGAAACGCAGAAACATATAACGAAAACAATAAAAGCAGTACTGGGAAGGTGCTGCTTTTGGTTATTGTCATCATCGTGCTTGCCGCGGCAGGATTTGCCGCTTACAAGTATAAAAGCGCAAAGGATTCGATATCGCTTGACCTGAAGGACAACGACTTCAACGTCGAATTCGGTTCAGATCTCTCATCAGCAGACTACGTTGCGGACTCAAACGGCGATGTCGCTCCTTCAAGAAAGATGCTCGACACTTCATCACTCGGCGAAAAAGAGATCGTGTATAAGGTCACGAAGCCTGTCCTCGGCGGTCTCCTGAAGCCGAGCGGAGAATATGTGATGCATTACACGGTAGTCGATACCCAGAAGCCTCTGGTCCTCTGGAGCGGCGACGGAGTCATCCTTCAGAAAGGAGAAGAATTCGATATATCGGATATCATCGGCTACGGCGACAATGCCGACAGCAAGCTGGACGTGGAATACAAGGGGAAGGTGGACATGGACAAGGCCGGCAGGTACCCTCTCCACGTCAAGGTCACTGACGATTCGGGAAACAAGACCGAGTGGGATCTCACCGTCGAGGTCGCTGACGAACTCCCTTCAAATGAAGATGACAGCGAGGGCACGGCATTCGCTGATTTCGTAAATGAGTATAAAGGCGACGGCAGATCATTCGGTATCGATGTGTCATCATGGCAGGATGACATAGATTTCGAGGCTGTCAAAAATGCCGGCTGCGAATTCGTGATCATAAGAGTGGGATACTCTACCGGAGATGACGATATCGCTGACCTTGACGACAAGTACAGAGCCAATATCAAAAACGCCCGCGATGCCGGTCTGAAGGTCGGAGTTTACATATACAGCTACGACAACAGTGAAGACATGGTAAGAAGGACCGCGGATTGGGTGGTACAGCAGCTCGGCGGTGAGAAGCTTGACCTGCCCGTGGCCTTCGACTGGGAGGACTTCGGGCAGTTCCAGACATATAACATGAGCTTCCGTGATGTCAACAGGCTTTACGATGCCTTTTCAGATGAGATCCGGAAGGCCGGTTACGACTGCATGCTCTACAGCAGCAAGAATTATCTCGAGGATGTGTGGGAAGACACCGATAAAAGACCGGTGTGGCTCGCCCACTATACCGGCAGCACGGATTACGAAGGTCCGTACATGATATGGCAGGCCAGCAACACCGGCCGGATCGACGGCATCAAAGGCGCCGTCGACATGGATATTATGTATGAGAGATAGGACTGGTCCTAAATATTTCCGGCAAGATATCTTTTGAGCTCTCTGTCTGAATCGGCAGAGAGTTTTTCTTCATCTACACCGCATATTCTGCCGTGCTCTACGGTGATCTCTCCGTCGATGACGGTATAGTCCACAGCGCCTCTGACGCCGACAGTACCGAGCACCGATGCAGGATCGTAGCATGCTCCCGTGAGTTCCGTACGGTTGGAGTCGATCAGGAAGAAGTCAGCGCACTTGCCTGTCTCGATCGAACCGATCTCCTTGTCTCTTCCGAGCAGCCTTGCCGAGCCTATGGTAGCCATCCTTAGGATGTCGTATCCCGTAGGCGCGTCCTTGCTTGAATTGAGCCTGTGAAGGAGGAATGCCACGCGGATCTCCTCGAGCAGGTCCGAACCGTCATTCGACGCCGATCCGTCTACTCCGAGTCCCACAGGAATGCCCATGTGGAGCATCTCCGGGATGCGGGCGATACCCGACGAGAGCTTCATGTTGGAGATCGGGCAGTGGCATACGCCCGTGCCTGTCTCGGCCAGCTTCGCGAGCTCTGCATCGTTGAAATGTATGCCGTGGGCATACCATACATCGTCGCCTATCCAGCCCACTTTTTCCATGTACTCAAGAGGTCTCATGCCCTCGCGCGCGATCATGTAGTCCTCCTCATCCTTGGTCTCGCAGAGGTGGGTATGCAGTCTGACGCCCTTCTCTCTCGCGAGCTTTGCAGACTCCACAAGCAGCTCCTCGGATACCGAGAACGGCGAGCACGGCGCAAGCGCTATGCGTCTCTTTGAGCGGAACGATGTGTCGTGATACTTGTCGATCAGGTCTATGCTGTCCTTCATGATCTCGTCGACAGTCTGCACGACACTGTCAGGAGGAAGTCCCCCGTCCTTTACCGAAAGGTCCATCGAACCTCTCGAGAAGTGCATCCTGACTCCGAGCCTGTCAGCAGCAGCCGCCTGTGCGCCGATCAGATCCCCCGCGCCTGCCGGGAATACGTAGTGATGATCGAAGACGGTCGTGCAGCCGTTCTTCATCAGCTCGCCCATGCCCGTCAGCGACGAAAGGTATATAGTATCCTCGTTGAGGTTCTTCCAGATCTCGTAAAGAGTCTTGAGCCAGTCGAAAAGCTCCATGTTCTGTACCTTCGGAAGGTTGCGCGAGAACACCTGATAAAGGTGGTGATGAGCGTTCACGAGGCCCGGATAGCAGAGCATTCCTTTGCCGTCGATGACCTTGTCCGCATCGCGCTTCTCAGTACCTATGTACTCGATGAGACCGTCTTTGCAATACAGGTTCACATTCTCATATACCGTGTTCTTCATGTCGCACGACACTATCGCGCGTATGTTGTTTACTGCCAGTGTACTCATGTCATCAGTCCTTTCCTGATCACTTCCGCAGGGTCAGTCCCTGCGGAATGTGATCTCGTTGTCTGTCATCTCGTCGACTATGGCAAGCGACTCCACTCTGTAGCCCTTCGCCCTAAGGCTGTCGCCTCCCATCTGGAAGCCTTTTTCTATCGCCGCAACGCAGCCGACTACCGTCGCGCCCGCCTGTCCGACGATATTTATGAGGCCGTTCAGGGCGCTGCCGTGAGCCAGAAAATCATCGACTATCAGGATACGGTCGTCTGCCGAAAGATACTCCTTCGTCACCACGACGTTGTTCGTGTCGCCGTGGGTGAACGACCTGACCGGAGTCGAATAGCAGTCGCCAGAGATATTGGAAGACTTGTTCTTTTTGGCGTATACGACCGGCAGCCCCATGGCGAACCCCGCGGATATAGCGATCGGGATGCCCGATGATTCGATCGTGAGGATCTTAGTGATCTCCTCGCCTCTGAAGAGATCCCTTATCTCCTCTCCTATCTCCTTCATGAATACTGTATCCACCTGCTGGTTCAGAAAGCTGCCTACCTTGAGCACTCCGCCCGGAAGTATGGCTGCCTCAGCCAGTATCTTTTCTTCCATTTTCTTCATGGAGTATCCCTGCCTTATTTGATGTCGTTGTTCGTCTTTCCCTGACGGAACTGGCTTACATCACCCGTCTTCTCCTGATCAGGATACAGAGGGATAGCAGCAGCATACAAAGCCGCGCATGTCACGAGGTCCTGCTTCCATGTGATCTCGTTAGGAGCGTGAGCCTGGCTCTCTGCTCCAGGTCCGAATCCTACGCAAGGGATCCCGTAACGTCCCTGGATGGATACGCCGTTCGTCGAGAATGTCCACTTGTCGCAGAGAGGACGTCCCTCTCTCTTGTCCATGGCTGTAGGCGAACCTATCCTCTTTTCGCCGAAGAGAGCCTTGTGGGCCTCTACGAGAGCCTTTACATGAGCGGAGCTCTCCTTGTTGATCCATGTCGGGAAGTAGCATTCTGTCTCGTATACTTCGCCTGTCCAGGACGGGCGGTCATACATGTACATCGACACCTTGACATCGTCTCCGTACTTTCTGACGCTCGGAAGGTCCCTGATCTCGTCGAGGCAGCTGTCCCATGTCTCTCCGGCAGTCATTCTCCTGTCGATCGAGATAGCGCAGGAGTCAGCTACTGCGCAGCGGCTAGGCGATGTGTAGAAGATCTGCGATACAGCGCAGGTGCCGCGTCCGAGGAATCTCGCATCCTCGTAATGATCAGGATTGAACTTAGGGTCGAGCATCTTCACAAGGCCGCGGATCGCTGTACTGTCGTCGCAGCCGTTGTTGTTGAGCTGTCTTACCTCGTCGATGATGTCTGCCATCTTGTAGATCGCGTTATCTCCTCTTTCAGGAGCCGATCCGTGGCAGGACACGCCTTTTACGTCGACTCTGATCTCCATACGTCCTCTGTGTCCTCTGTAGACGCCGCCGTCCGTAGGCTCTGTCGAGATAACGAAGTCAATCTTGTTTCTTGCATCTTCTGGACCGTCGAAGTACTTGTTCACGATGTACTGCCAGCACATTCCGTCGCAGTCCTCTTCCATTACGGATCCGACTACCATGATCTTGTAGCCTTCAGGAATGAGTCCGAGCTCCTTCATGATCTTTGTGCCGTATACAGCGCTGGACATTCCGCCCTCCTGGTCGGAGCCGCCGCGTCCGTAGATGATGTCGTCAGTCTCATATCCCTTGTAAGGGTCCTTTTCCCAGTTGTTGATGTTGCCGATCCCGACTGTGTCGATGTGGGAATCGATGGCGATGATCTTGTCTCCGTCGCCCATCCAGCCGATGACGTTGCCGAGTCCGTCGATCTCGACCTTGTCATAGCCGAGCTTTTCCATCTCGGCCTTGATGCACATCACGACGTCCTTCTCTTCTGCGCTTTCGCTCGGATGAGAGATCATGTCTCTGAGGAACCTGCTCATTTCAGGTCCGTATTTCTCAGCGGCTTTTTTTATAGCTTCATAATCAGGAACCATATCGTTTACCTCCGTCACAAAATTATTTTTTATTGTATATGAAAATTTTTGTTGCTAAAATGAATTAACTTCTTATTATGTATCACACGAAAGCGGAATATACCATGAAAAACGGGAATGAATTCGAATTCGCCATCAGGATGGCCAAAGGCATAGCCGGCCAGTTCGGCCCGAATTGCGAAGTCGTGATCCACGATCTCCGCGGCACCGACACCGAACACTCCATAATAGCCATCGAAAACGGTCATGTCACCGGGCGCTCCATCGGAGACGGTCCTTCACACATAGTGCTCGAGTCTCTCAGGGAAGATCCTTCGATGATCGAAGACCGTATATCCTATCTGACAAAGACGCCTGACGGCAAAGTCCTCAAGTCCACAACGCTTTACATACGCGATGATGACGGGAAAGCCATCGGTCTCATCGGCATCAACTTTGACATAAGCATGATGCTTGCCGTGGACGATTCCATCCGCACCTTTACGGGCCGCGAACAGTCCGGGGCGGAGCCTGAAGCGATCTCCAGGAACGTCGCCGATCTTCTGGACGAACTGCTCGAACACAGCGTCAGGATCGTCGGAAAACCTACCGCGATGATGACCAAGGAAGACAAGATCCGTGCGATCAGATTCCTTGATGACAGTGGAGCCTTCCTGATAACCCGTTCGGGTCCCAAGGTCTGCCAGTATTTCGGCATCTCGACCTACACCCTCTACAGTTATCTCGATGAGATCAGAAATACCGGAGAGTAAAAAGAGACCCTGACAGCGCCCTTCAGTGAGGGGCGTTTTTTATGCGTGTATCCTCGTTCCGGTTATGCCGTTTATGCCGTCTTTCGCCTTTTCAAGCAGAGTGATGAGAGCTGTCCTGCCCGGCTTGGATTCGGCGAACTTCACGGCAGCCTCCACCTTAGGCAGCATCGAACCCTTGGCGAACTGGCCTTCGTCCATATACTTCTTTATCTCACTGACGCTGACATCTCCGATCTTTTTCTCGTCAGGCTTTCCGAAGTTGAGAGATGCGTTTTCTACTGCGGTGAGAATGATCAGATAATCCGCGTCGAGTTCTTCAGCAAGAAGCTCTGAAGCGAGGTCCTTGTCAATGACCGCAGGAGCTCCTTTGAGGTGATTGTTCTCTGTCCTGAAAACAGGGATGCCTCCTCCGCCTGCCGCGATCACGATGTGACCGGTATCTGCTAGCGCCCTGATGGTGTCGATCTCGACGATGGCCTTCGGCTTAGGACTAGCGACCACTCTCCTGTAGCCTCTTCCGGAGTCCTCGATGAAAATGTGGCGTTTCTCCATAGCCTTTTTGTCGGCTTCGGCCTTGGTCAGGAACGGACCTATAGGCTTTGTAGGATTCTTGAACGCAGGGTCCTGCGGGTCGACCTCGACCTGAGTGAGACACGTCGCAACATCCATCTTTATGCCCCTGTCAAGCAATTCCTCTCTGAGCCTGTTCTGGATATCGTAACCGATATAGCCCTGGCTCATGGCAGTGCATACTGACAGCGGGAAGTGCGGGTGCTTCTCCGGATTCTCTCTCGAGAGGAGCGTCATGGCGTCCTGTATGACACCGACCTGTGGGCCGTTGCCGTGGGTGACGACCACTTCGTATCCTTCCTCGATGAGATCGGCGATCGGTTTGACCGCTTCCGAAACGGAGACCATCTGCTCGAGCAGATTGCTGCCCAGAGCGTTGCCGCCCAGAGCTACCACTACTTTCTTCTTTTCGCTCTTATTTTCTTTCTTTTTTTCTTCCATCTTGCTTGCACCTTTATGATCTTTTAAACGAACGGAGCCGGTACCGCCCTTCCGGGCAGCACCGCTCCTCATTATGATCTAGAATTTTTTTCTCGGAGCTGCCTCGCCGTCGAGAGCCTTGAGTGCAGCTACAGGGTCCTTGACCTTTGCAAGGAATATCATGGCCGCGATGACATACGGTTTGTTCGATGCCTCTTTGTAGAGGGAATCACGCGCGTGGTCGAACACCTTAGCTGTCACTTCGCCGTGCTCGCAGGAGATGCCCTGGATGTCTGCAGGCAGCGGATGCATGTAGAGAGTATCGAGGCCGTTCTTTGTCAGCTTCATCATCTCGTCATCCACGACCCAGTCCTGATGCGTCGCATTCTGTGCGAGGAGTTCCTTCTCAAGCTTGTCGATCCCGTCAAAGTCTCCCTTGCCGTAGAGATCTGTGCGGACTTCCATGGCTGCGAACGGAGCCCAGCTCTTAGGATAAACGACGTCAGCATCCTTGAAGGCTTCCTTCATGTCGTTTGTTACTGTGAACTTTCCGCCTGACTCAGCAGCGTTCTTTCTGGCGACCTCGACAACATCCTCCATTACCTCGTATCCTTCCGGATGAGCGAGCACTACGTCCATTCCGAAACGTGTGAGGAGTCCGATGATGCCCTGAGGGACCGAAAGCGGTTTGCCGTATGAAGGCGAATAAGCCCAGCTCATAGCGATCTTCTTGCCCTTGAGGTTCTCTACCCCGCCCATCTCATGGATGATGTGAAGAGCATCAGCAAGAGCCTGTGTAGGATGGTCGATATCGCACTGCAGGTTTACCAGTGTCGGCTTCTGCTCGAGTTCGCCGTCTTTGGCTGCCTGTTTAACGGAATCAACGACCTCATGCATGTAAGCGTTGCCCTTTCCGATGTACATATCGTCACGGATACCGATCACGTCCGCCATGAAGGAGATCATGGTAGCTGTCTCGCGGACCGTCTCGCCGTGTGCGATCTGAGACTTCTTTTCATCGAGATCCGCTACCTCTAGTCCGAGCAGGTTGCATGCGCTGGCATACGAGAATCTCGTACGTGTGGAATTGTCCCTGAAGATCGAGATGCCGAGTCCGGAATCGAAGATCTTTGTGGACCTGTTGCGTTCTCTGAGATCTCTCAGTGCGTCTGCCACTGTGAATACAGCTTCGATCTCATCATCTGACTTCTCCCATGTAAGGAAAAAGTCGTTTTCGTACATGTCGGCGATATTCAGTTTCGCCAGCTTTTCAGCAAGTTCTGTTGTCTTGGACATTGTTTTCTCCTTTGCTCTCACAAATAACTTCTACATATATCTTCTAAAAATTTTTTATGCTTCCTAAACTATTTTCATTATATACTCTGCAGACTCTTTTTCAATGCTTTATTCATTGATATTTCAATTATTTTTTAGATGCCAGCACGCTTTCACCACGCCTGAGATATCTGCCGTCTCCCCTCTTTCCGGTGAACCTGCCGTTCCTTGCTATCTCGCTTCCTCTGAGGAACACTCTTTCAATGCTGCCGTCCAGGGTCATACCCTCATAGCACGAGTAATCAGACGCTCCGCGTATGTATTCTCTGTCGATCAGTGTCTTCTTTGAAGGATCGATGATCACTATGTCGGCGTCGGTCCCCGGCTCGAGCGATCCCTTCTGCGGATACATTCCGAACATCCTGCACGGCTCGGATGAAGCGTATTTCACGACCTGGGGCAGGCTGATGCGTCCTTTCATGAAGCCTTCCGAGAATAGCAGCATGAGTCTTTCCTGCACTCCCGGCGCCCCGTTCGGACACTTTGTGAAATCATCCTTTCCGTACTGTTTTTCGGCCTTGCCCTCTTTGAAGTGGAACGGGCAGTGGTCGGTCGCCACGGTGTCTATGATCCCTCCGTCGGCAAGCGCCTTCCAGAGTTCTTCCCTGTCCCTGTCCTTTCTCAGAGGCGGTGACATTATGGCCTTGAGCCCCTCCTGCGGATCATCGTATGCGCTGTCGTTGAGGAGCAGGTACTGTATGCAGGTCTCGACCCCGAGATTCGGTCTGTTCTCGGCTCTTGCCTTCATTACCTCGTGCAGTCCCTCGGCGCTGGAAAGGTGCACTATGTACAAAGGAGCGTCCCCTGCCATCGCGGCGATATGTATCATGCGGTTCACAGCCTCGGCCTCGCATCTTGCCGGTCTTGACAGCGGGTGGTATTTAGCCTCAGTCTTTCCCTGTTCAGGGAATTCCTTCCTGAGCCGTGTGATCACTCCGTGGTTCTCGCAGTGGACCGTGATGACTACGCCTGCCTCCTTCGCGGCCCTCAGCACCCGGAAAACATCCTCATCCTCGAGCCTGTAATCATAAGTCAGATAGACCTTGAAGCTGGTGATGCCTTCCTCTTCCTTTATCTCTTTCATCTCAGAGAAAGTGTCTTCATTCACATGCTGGAATACCCCGTGAAAGCCGTAGTCGACGACCGCATTGCCGTCGGCAAGCCTGTGGTACTCGTTCACCTGATGCCAGAGGCTGCAGTCCTTAGGACCGAAGGCCATATGATCGACTATGGTAGTAGTGCCTCCGCATGCCGCCGCGACCGTGCCGTCATAGAAGTCGTCGATAGCCCGCGCGAAGCCTACGTCAAGGTCCATATGGGTATGCACATCGACCGCTCCGGGCAGTACATACATGCCTTCGGCGTCGATGATCCCGGCGTCACCGCACTCGATGCTTTCACCGACTTCGATGATCTTTTCATCCTCGATCAGGAGATCTCCTTTGAAGACTTCCGAATCCGTCACGATCTGTCCGTTTTTGATAATTGTTCTCATACTGGCTCTCTGTCTCTCTTCCTTTCTGTCTGCTGTCTCTGCAGAACGATATGTGTATGATCATCTCAGTTGACCTGTTTCATACACAAGTCTACTTTTTGCTGTAATAGGTGTCTTCCAGCGGAAGCGAAGTTCTGAGGACTCCGTCCCTTGCGTAATAGGCTCCGGCGACTGCAGGGGCGGCAGGTATCGTGGTGATCTCTCCTATGCCCTTTGCGCCGTAGGCCGCATCAAGCAGTTCATTCTTTTCTACATGTATCGCGTGTATGTCAGGGATGTCCGTCGCGCGAAGGAGCCCGAGAGTCCCGTATCTCGCTGTCGGCACACAGTCTTCAAGCGGCCAGTGCTCTGTCAGGGCATAGCCCATTCCCATCAGCACGCCTCCTTCTATCTGGCCGGACATCGACAGAGGGTTCACTACCTTTCCGGCGTCGAAAGCCGCATAGATGTCTGTGACTCTGCCTTCCGCATCGAGCACGGCGACATTAGTGGCATAACCGTATGCTATGTGGCTCTTCGGATGCGGCTTGTCCGAACCGAGTTTGTCGGTCGGCTCGAAGTATTCGTACTCGAACTTCCTGCCGTTCATCCTTCCCAGAGTCTCCTCCGTAATGCCTTCTTCATCCATGGCGGCATAGAGAAGCTTTGCCGCTTCTTTTACAGCTTCGCCTGTCACAAGTGTCTGCCTCGATCCGGAAGTCGTGCCTGAATCCGGCGCATTGCCGGTATTGCTCGGACCTACCCATATCTTCGTGAGCGGCAGTCCTGTAGCCTGGGCCACATCCTGTATAAACACTGTCTGGCAGCCCTGCCCTATGTCCGAAGCCGCTGTATATATCCAGACAAGTCCGTCCCTTATCTCGAGGACCGCTCTTCCCTTGTCCGGCAGACCAACTCCCACCCCGGCGTTTTTCATCGCGCAGGCTATGCCTACCCTGTCAGGAGGCGCATCGTCGAAGTACGGCTTTACCGCCACAAGCGTTTCTTTGAGCGCCGTCGATACATCGGCTATCTGCCCGTTCGGAAGTTCCATTCCCGGCTCGATAGCGTTGCGGTATCTTATCTCCCACGGACTGATACCGGCCTTTTCGGCCAGAACGTTCAGAAGAGATTCGAGCGCAAACTGGCTCTGGCAGACGCCAAAACCTCTGAACGCTCCCGCAGGAGGATTGTTCGTATAGTATCCGTGGCCCCGTATATCCGTGTTGTGATAGTTATAAGGCCCCACGCTGTGGGTGCATGCTCTTTCGAGCACCGGCCCGCAAAGGCTCGCATAAGCTCCGGTATCGAAGTCTATGTCGCAGTCAAGCGCTGTCAGTATGCCGTTCTCATCGCATCCGATCGTAAAGGTCCCCTCCATGGCATGCCTCTTCGGGTGCACTCTAAGGGATTCGCTTCTGCTGAACTTAGCCTTGACAGGTCTCTTGAACTTAAGTGCCGCAAGCGCCGATATGTGCTGAGTCGTAACGTCTTCCTTGCCGCCGAAGCCTCCTCCTATGAGCTGGTTCTCGACGATGATGCGCTCAGGAGTATCCTCCCATCCCAGCATTATGCTCACCTCATGCCTCGTATCGTAGGCGCCCTGATCGGTCGAGAGTATCTTCACTCCGTCCCCGTACGGGAACGAGACCGCGCATTCAGGTTCGAGGAAGGCATGTTCTGTGAAAGGCGTCCTGAATGTCCCCGTCGCAGTATATGCCGCTTCCTTCATCGCTTTTGCCGCATCGCCCCTTATTACATGTCTCTGCTGGCAGAGGTTTCCCGCGGAATGCACCTTCGGAGCGCCCTCGGCCTTAGCCTCGGCGATGCTCCTTACCGGCTCAAGGGGTTCATATTCTACTTTTACAGCCTTTTTGGCCTGCTCGAGTATATACGGAGACTCCGCGACCACCAGACAGATCGCGTCTCCCACCATTCTTGTGGTATCCCCTTCGGCTATCATGACATCCCAGTCCTGCTGGATATGCCCGACCTTGTTGTGCGGCACATCCTCCGCAGTCAGTACTCCCAGTACTCCCGGCAGCGACTCCGCCTTATCCTTTATGATCTTTTTAACCACCGCCCGCGGGTACTGCGACCTGACGGCCGAGCAGTAGGCCATAGGCGGCATCTCAGGATCCACCACGGTAAATATATTGCACAGAGGCTCGTCTTTTCTGGAGACGGTCATTCCGATCCCGGTCATCCCCTTTGCCGAGGCCTCCTCGTACTCTTCTTTTGTCCAGCCGGCAAGCTCCATCATGAGATCCGGTCTGTCTGCAGGCACAAAATATTCAGGGCCTATGTCATCCGGGTACTTCCCGTAGCCCAGGACTTTCTTTCTGACATCGATGCGGAACACGTTCTGTCCCACTCCGAACTCGGAAGACTTGCCCTTGTTTTCGTAATTCTCTATGCCGGACGCCAGCTCAGGATCAAACTTTGTACCCACGACCGAGATGAACTCCTTCTGCTCCGGCAGCATCCTGCCCGTGAACTGGACCACATCTCTTACCTCCTCTTCGCCCCTGAGGATAGCAGCGGCTCTCTTTATGCCTGTGATTATCTTCTTGTAGCCGGTACAGCGGCACACATTGCCCCTGATAGCCTTCTTTATCTCTTCAGTCGTCGGATCAGGGTCTCTGTCGATCAGAGCCTTTGCCGCCATGACCATGCCGGGTATGCAGAAGCCGCACTGAACGGATCCCGCCGTTCCGAAAGCGTACACGAAGGCCTCCTTCTCGCGCAGAGAAAGACCTTCGACCGTGATTATGTTTTTCCCGGCCGCTCTTTCTGTCGTAAGAACGCACGATCTTACAGCATAGCCGTCCACCACGATGGTGCAGGTGCCGCAGGCTCCCTCCGAGCAGCCGTCCTTGACCGAATACAGCTTAAGATCGTCCCTCAGATATCTCAGCAGAGGCTTGTTCTCTTCGGTCGTTCTCTCTATTCCGTTTACTGTGAATGTATAAGCTATCTCTCCGGCCTCCTGTCTTTATTCCGCATCGGTGATGATGCCGCGTATGTCCCTGATGACGCCGCGCGGGCACTTCACCGCGCACATGCCGCATCCGAGGCATGTCTTCGGGTCGATCACCGGGCTTCCGCTTTCTATGCTTACCGCTCCCGCCGGGCAGACCTTTTCGCATATTCCGCAGGATATGCAGGAATTACCGCAGGCTTCTCTTGCGGTCTTTCCCTGATCACGATTGCTGCATTTTGGGCGGATGATGTATTCCCTGTTCAGTATATCGATGATGTCCTGAGGGCAGGCTCTCTTGCAGAGTCCGCATCCCACGCACTTGTCAGCATCGATCACAGGAGGTTTCCCGTCCGCAGTGATCTTTATGGCCGCAAGATGGCAGGCAGCGACACAGGAGCCTCCTCCGAGACATCCGTATCTGCAGCTGCTTATCCCGTCAGGATACAGCCCGAGTATGGCGCTGCAGTCGCGTGGCAGCGCGTCCCGGTCTATACCGTCCAGCAGAGGACTTCCCCCTCTGCATAGCACATATGCTGTTTTCTTTATCCTTTTCGCCATTTTATCTTTCTTCGTTAAAGACGGTCGCCGGCATAGCCCATTACCGCTTCGAGCACTCCTCCGCCTATGGACAGAGCCTTGTCGGACACGCTCATGTAATCTATGATATCTCCTCTAGGGTCGACATCGCCAGACTTGAGTCCCTTAGTGACCGGAACCCCGTCCTGAAGAAGACCTCTGATCATGCCGTCAGTCTTTGCCAGAACAGGAATTCCGTCGACATTGCCGACGCGATCGCCTTCCTTTACGGTATCGCCTATATTCTTCTCCGGATGGAATATGCCGTCCGCAGAAGCTTTGATCAGGCGGTTTATCGTCTGACCGCCGATATTGCCCGGCACTCCGGTGTTCGCTATAGCGGAGCCTTTTCTTATGACCCTTCCGAGCGTGTGCCCGCGCTTGGTCTCGACAACGGCATCACAATCCTTGCCCGCCTCAAAACCGGGTCCGACTCCTATCACAAGCGGAGCGTCATCGATATCTGTACCGGTGTTGACCTTAGCGAGTATCGCGTCCACGACGATCTCGGGCTTCATGATCCCGATTATCTTCGCCTCAGGATCCGGCATGACGGGTATGACTCCTCTTCTGAGGCAGTCTCTGACCTCATCTTCGTTCTCCGCTCTTTCTGCCCTGACATCTTCTACCTGCGTGCTGCCAAGACGGACCGCTTCAGAAAAAGCGACCGTCCTGCGCACCGCCAGAGGCACCGGCAGATCCGTCATCACTACATCGAAACGCGAGTGATGAAGCCTGAGCGCGATCCCGCTCGCAAGATCGCCGGCGCCTTTGATAACTATAAGCATTTTTCTACTTTCCCGGCCCTGGCGGGCCGTCATTATCCATACAGCCGGATGTTATCCGAGCAGATATGAATACTCATTCATTACTGTCTTGATGAACGCGAGCGCTCCTTCAGGCAGGCTACACTTCGGATCGGCTATATCGTAGTCGGCAGCATTTCCGAAGAGCCTTACGCGCACCTTGTTTCCGCCAAGCGGCAGGAATCCGCTGTTCTCGCTGTCCCTGAAGTCCTCTTCGCTCCAGTAGAGAGTGAATTTGTCCTTGTACGGACGTCCGCTGTACGGACAGAAGATCGCGCAGTTGCCGCACTCGTTGCACATGCCGTCGACATGGAGGATCTGTGCTTTTGAGAACCCCTTTACGTCGATCGCCACATTGGCCCTGTTCGGGCATACCTGTACGCATGATTCGCATACGGTCGGGCATCCGAGACATCTAGGGTCAGGCTTACCTTCAGGAGGATCCGCGAGCACACCCTTCTTTTCCATCACGGAAGCCTTGTCGAGCTTTCCGCCGAGCTCCGCGTATTTGTCGAACTTCACTCCGGCAATGGCCGAGGCAATGATCTGAGCATGTCCGATCGCCTTGACAACTGTCGCAGGGCCTCTGCTGCAGTCTCCTGCTGCATACAGTCCTTTGACCGTAGTCATCATATTTCCGTCCAGTACAGGATGGCCCTTTGCGTCGAGCTCTGCTCCCGCACCTTCGTAGATATCTGTAAATACCGTTTCACCTACAGCACAGATGACAGCAGTCGCAGGTACCTCGGTGAATTCACCTGTACCTACAGGAGAGCGTCTTCCGCTCTCATCAGGGTCGCCGAGACTGCAGATCTCGCACTTGAGCCTGCCGCCTTCCCAGCCTTCCGGCGCCAGGAGTTCTTTGAACTCTACTCCGTCTTCAAGAGCCATTACCAGTTCTTCTTCATCGGCCGGCATGTTCCTTCTGTTTCTTCTGTAAACCAGGCGTACATTCTTTACTCCCGGCTGTCTCTTTGCTGCTCTGGCGACATCCATCGCGGTATTTCCGCCGCCGATCACGACTACGTCAGTGCCGAGTTCCACCGAGCCCGGTGCAGCCTTTACAGCTTCGAGGAATTCAAGAGCATCGATCTCTTCGCCGTACTTCAGAGCCTTACGGCCCGGAGCCCAGGCTCCTATGGCTATGATGATATCGCTGAAGCCTTCATCCTTGAGTTCCTTTACGGACTTTATCTCACGTCCCGTCACCATCTTAGCGCCGTATGCCGAGCAGAGTGCAACATCCTTGTCGATCGCGTCATCGCCGATCCTGAATCCAGGTATCACATAGCGAGGGACTCCGCCCATCTTGTCGTTCTTTTCGAATACAGTCACATCAACGCCGGCACGGCTGAGGAACGAAGCCGCCGCGAGTCCTGCAGGACCTCCGCCGATGACAGCCACCTTCTTGCCCGTCGCAGCTGCTCCTTTGAGTGTCGGAAGCACTTTGTCATACGCGGCTTCAGCGGCCATCAGCTTGACCTCGCGGATGCGAAGCGGCGATTCATAGTGGTTCCTCATGCACTTGGTCGCGCATGTATGCGGGCAGAGCGTTCCCGTCGTGAACGGAAGCGCGTTCTTTTCGAGTATGATATTCAGAGCATCCTCTGCTCTGCCTTCCTTCATGGCGTCAAGATATGCAGGGATGTCCTGCTCTATCGGGCAGCTTGTGCTGCACGGCGCCGTGAAGCAGTCGAAGAGAGGCAGATCCTCGCCGTTCTTTCTGCTCGGTATCGGTTTGATAGGCTTGCGGTTGCGCTCGCCCTGCGACATCTCAACAAGCTTGCTGACCTTCGAAAGATCCACTCCGCTGAATCTCTTGCTGCCGCACTCCATAACGAGATCGGCGATCTGCGACATCCTCTCATAGCCGCCCGGCTTGAGGACTGTAGTGGCCATCGTGATAGGCCAGATACCCGCGTCGAAGATCTCCTTGATGTTGAAGTAGTCGGCTCCGCCCGAGAAGCTGATCCTGAGTTTGCCCTTGAACTGCTTTGTGATCTTTTCTGCCAGATAGATCGTCAGCGGGAAGAGGCTCCTTCCGGACATGTACATCTCTTCTGAAGGGAGCTCTCCTGCCTTCACATCTACCGGGAATGTGTTCGTGAGCTTTACTCCGAACTCGAGGCCCTTCTCGTCGCAGAGCTTCTGCAGACGCTCGAACATCGGCACCGCATCCTCCCACTGGAGGTCTTCGAGGAAGTGATGGTCGTCGAATGCTATGTAGTCGAATCCAAGCGAATCGAGGCGCTTTCTGGCAAACTCGTAGCCGAGCAGAGTCGGATTGCACTTGATGAATGTATTGAGGCCTTTTTCTTTTATCAGATACGACGCGATCCTTTCGATCTCATCAGGCGGGCAGCCATGCAGCGTCGACTCTGTGATCGATTCCGAGATCCTTGCAGGGATCGCCTTTATGAAGGCCTCGTCAACGTTTTTGAGTCTTCCGTCCTTAACGGCTGCAAGCGACTCAGCCATCGCCTCTTTGAAAATGTCTGTATCCGAAGCATCCTTCATGCCTTCGATGAACTTATCGATCTTCTCGGTCTTGATGCCCTCAAGGTCGTAGCCTACCGACATATTGAAGACGAAAGCGTCAGGATCGCCGAGTCCGAGCTCCTTAGCCAGGATCTTGCAGACGAACCACGCCTTTACGTATTCCTCAAATGCCTGAGGCACGTAGAGCTCAGTCGACCACTCGCAGTTGTAGCACTCGTCGGATGCGTTGATGCAAGGCTTTGCCACGCATGCTGCAAGCTCGGCGCCGTCCATCTGCTGGACCGTCTTGAGTTCGAAGAATCTCGAGCCCGCAACATAGGACGCGATGATGTTCTGAGCAAGCTGCGTATTAGGACCGGCTGCAGGCCCGTAAGGCGATTCGATCTTTTCTTCGAATATCGGCAGCGCCTGTCCGTTTGTGTGTTTTACCATTTTGGAAACACCGAAAATGCTTCCGCTTCTGCCGTACTCCTCGAGCACCCAGTTGAGAAGATGCTTATACGGCATAGGTCTCATAATATCACTCATATTACTTTTCCCTCCTGTTGAAAGATCCTAGTACTTTCTGTGGTTGAGCTCGCCCCAGAGTTTCTTGCTCTGCTCGAGCGTCCATGCGTTTATAGCCTCTTCGTCTATGCCGACGAATTCTCTGTCTTTGTAGAGGACCTTTCCGTTGATGATCGTGGTCCTGCAGTTCTTGCCCATCATTCCGAAGATCATGTGGCCGTCGATGTTGTCCGCCGAGAACGGTGTGAACGGCTTGTAGTCCATGACGATCACGTCGGCGGCGGCCCCCTCCTTCAGGATGCCGAGCGGCTTTTTGAAGTATTTGGCCGCGATCTTCCTGTTGTTCTCGAAAAGCATGGTCACATCCTCGCCCCACGCCACGTTAGGCATAGCTGCGTTGTGTCTCTGGATGATCAGGAACACCTTAAGGCTCTCGAGCATGTCGTGTGTGTAGGCGTCCGTACCCATTCCGACTGTGATGCCCTTTGCCATCATCTGCAGCACAGGAGCGCAGCCCACGGCGTTGCCCATGTTTGACTCAGGATTGTTGACGACCATCGTGCCCGTCTCTTTTATGATGTCCATCTCTGCCGGGCTAACGTGTATGCAGTGCCCGAGCAGGGTCTTATCGCCCAGGATGCCGTTGTACAGGAGCCTGTTGACAGGCCTGCAGCCGTAATTTCTTAGGCTGTCGTAAACATCGTTCATGCCCTCGGCGATATGGATATGGAAGCCTGTCATGCCGTCATTGGCCTCTACCATCTTTTCGAAAGTCTTGTCAGAGATCGTGAAGAGAGCGTGTCCGCCGAACATGGCCTTGATCATGTCGTCATCCTCGTCCTTTGCCCACTTCGCGAAGTCCGCGTTCTCCTTGATTGCCTGCGCTGTCTTTTCTTCTCCGTCTCTTTCGGAGACCTCATAGCAGAGGCAGGATCTCATGCCGAGCTCCTTTGCGACGTCCTTGATCGCAAACAGCGACCCCGGTATCTCGCAGAAGCTCGCGTGATGGTCGAATATGGTCGTTACGCCGTCTCTTATGCAGTCAAGGATGGTGGCATACGCGCTGGCTTTGGTTCCGTCTATCGTCAGATGGCGGTCTATGTTCCACCACATGCCGTCGAGTATCTCGAAGAAGTTCGTCGGATTGTGGCCGTCTATGGCAAGGCCTCTCGCAAGGCCTGAGTAGATATGAGTATGCGCGTTGATGAGACCCGGCATTATGATGCCGCCCTTCGCATCGACGAATTCGGCGTCAGGGTAAGCCTTTTTCATATCTGCGAGAGTTCCCACAGCCTTAATGACTTCGCCGTCAGTCACGACAGCTCCATCCTTAAGATAAGGAAATTCAGGGTCCCTCGTTATCACCTGTCCATTACCTATTAAAAGCATATTTCATCCTCCCTTCATGCATTACTGTATCTTTCCCAGTTCGCGGAGTATCTTCTCCGGTGTCATCGGCCAGCTCCTCATCCACACGCCGCAGGCATCGTGGATGGCATTTCCTATGGCAGGAGCCGCGCCGTTGCATGCGATCTCTGAGATCGACTTGGCGCCGAACGGTCCGTCCGGATCATCCACATCTATGAGCACGGCCTTGAAGTCATCAGGCTGCTCCGAGATCATCGGAACACCGTAGTCTGTCATCGTCGCGTTCACGCAGCGGCCTTTCTCATCGAGTATCATATCCTCGTAGAGCGTGTGTCCGATGGACTTGAGTGATGCTCCGTACATCTGGCAGAGAGCCGCCTCAGGGTTGATAGGTGTGCCTGCATCCTGTATCGCATAGAACTTCTGGACCTTTACCTCGCCTGTCCTCACATTCACAGCGACCTGAGCGAAATGAGCTCCGTACGGTACTGACGATGCCGCCGTCGTGAAGCTTCCTGGAGCAATGAGATGTCCGCGTCCGGTCCCGGATGTAGATGTGTGGATTATGTCGTAGAACGACAGCACCTTGCCGGTCTTCTTCGACTTCACCTCGCCCGGCCATACTATCTCCATGTCATCGACGGACTCTTCGAGCTGGTACGCGGCCTCATCGAGTATCTTATCCTTCAGGTTGGTGGCTGCAACTACCGCAGCATTGCCGCTGAAGAACGTGCCCGACGATGCATATGAGCCTGTATCGAAAGCGCCGGAGTCGGTGTCGCCGGATATGACCGTGATCTTATCCATAGGCACGCAGAGTATGTCGCTCGTGACCTTGGCGATGATGGTGTCAAGGCCGGTGCCGATGTCGGCAGCTCCGGAGAGCACGATTATCGAGCCGTCCATCTCGAGCTTTGCCACAGCGTTCGCATGATCGAGCCCAGGAAGTCCGGACCCCTGCATGATCATCGCAAAGCCCTTGCCGATCTTCCAGTCAGGGTCGCCGCTTTCGACCCTCTTGCCCCACTCTATCATCTCGCAGCCCTTCTCGACCGCTTCGCGGAGCCCGCACGATCCTACAGGCACGACGTTTCCTTCACGGCCTTCGCCTAGCCCCTTCAGGATCTCGAGCATGTAGCCTTCCTCGACGTGGTTTTTGAGGACCATGTCCTTGTAGTCCACACCGAGCTTTTCGGCGAGCTCGCACATCGCCATCATGAGGCCGTATGTGCCCTTAGGCGTGCCGTAACCCTGGTAGGCTCCCGCAGGAGGCGTGTTGGTGTAGTAGATCGTAAGATCGTATTTCATGTTGTCGCACTTGAACAGCGGCAGGGTCTTCGAGCAGCTGTTCATAGGCACCGTCAGAGCGTGGTTGCCGTAAGGTCCGGTGTTGGCGTCGACCTTGAGGTAGATGCCTGTGATCGAGCCGTCCTTCTTGCCTCCCATCTTCACATGGACGCGCATCGGGTGCCTGGTGGAGTTAGCGATGAACTCCTCTTCTCTCGTATTGTGATAAAGCACAGGTCTGCCGGTAACGTAAGTGGCGTAAGCTGTCAGATCCTCAACGAGGATGTCCTGCTTGGAGCCGTATCCGCCTCCGACCCTGGTCTTTATGACGTGTATCCTGTTTTCGGACAGTCCCGTGACCCAGCTGACGATGCGGCGCACATGGTAAGGCACCTGAGTGCTCGCATAGATGATGAGCCTGCCGTTCTCGAGCTTCGAGAAGCAGATGTGCGTCTCGAGCGGAGTATGCTGGATCTGGCTCGTCTGGTACGTAGCCTCGACTACGGCGTCAGCCTCTTCGAACGCCTTGTCGACATCGCCTATGCCACCATGGTTCGCCGCAGCAACGTTATGCAGTATGTCGCCGTGCAGAGGGAACTGATACACTACCTTGCCCTCGCGCTCGTCTCCGGAGAGCTTTGCGTTGTATTCGTCAAGATCGTCAGGCGCTCCGGAGTTGTACTGGACTTTCCCGTTATGCACCAGAGGCGCTCCCTCGGCCATCGCCTCCTCTACCGTGAACACGGCATCGAGAGGTTCATACTCGACCTCGATGAGGTCTCTGGCCTTTATCGCCTCTTCGAGAGTCTCGGCTACGACCGCCGCGACCCTGTCGCCCACGTGCCTGACCTTCTTATTGATCAGCTTCCTGTCGTGCGGCGACGGTTCCGGATTGCCCTGGCCGGCCGACATATATGTCGCGTCCGAGCAGTTGTAGGCAGTGATGACCTTGATGACTCCAGGAAGAGCCTCAGCCTTCGAAGTGTCCACCTTGTTGACATAGGCGTGAGCGTAAGGCGAACGCAGGACGACCATGTAGCATGTGTCTTCGTCCACGTAATCCTCTACGAAGGCCCTCTCGCCCGAAACGAGCTGAGGCGCATCGATCTTAGGCATGACCTTGCCGACCGCCTTTAGATGAGGCCTGAATTCAGGCGCGATCTCGGTCTTGTACTCACCGCTTTTTATCTTTTCCTTTATGAGCTCCGCAGCGAGGTAGTAATGCTCATAGCTTGCGTCTCTGATGAATATGCCTGAGAGAGCATCCTTTACGTCTTCTCTTGTCGGAGACGGATTTTTCTCGAACAGCCATGTCATCAGCAGGGCCGCGGCCGGAGCGTTATACGCGCTTTGGACTACACCTGCGTCGATGAGAGCCTGCTGCACGACCGTAAGGTGCATCGAGTCTCCGAGGCTGTCAGGAGTGATGATCTCGCATCCCTCTGCCTCTCCGGCAAGCACCAGATTCGAGAATACAGGTGTGCCGTCGAGCAGTACCGTATCGCTTCCGCAGAAGCCCTCCGCGTCATCACTGTCGCGGACAGCGAAATTTCCGTTCATCAGGAGCATCTCGCGGAGCCTCTTTACCGGGTCGATATCGAATGACCTCTTCTTACCGTTTATTGTGCAAGTGATCATGTCTATACCTCCTTCCCCGTAAGCTGTCTGTGAAGATCGAAAGCTGTCACCGCGATCAGGTAGCGCTTGTAGGCGTCGCTTCCGAACATGTCATCGGCTGTTTCAAGACCCGTGCAGGTCCTGACCATCTCGATGATATCCTCTTCACTTACATCTGGCTCTTTTCTGAACCTCTTTTCAAGGTCGCAGAAGTGCAGCAGTCCGGCGTTCCTGACGGCGCCGTTCAGACATATGCCCTCATCGGACATCGCCGCGCTCATCGTCAGGACAGCATGGCTCTGCGCCGTATTGGCATAGCGCTTCGAAGCCATCTTTATATCCTTTGGCACTGTGACCGATGTGATAAGTGCGTCACATTTGCCGCCTGTATATTCTGCTATACCGGCTCTGCTTTTCTTTCCGTCCCTGCCCAGCAGTTCGATCACGGCTCCGGCCGCCGAAAGCGACGGGATCAGGTAAGAGTCATCCCTCCTTGCCGCTATGTTGCCGCCTATGGTCGCCATGTTGCGCTTTGTGCGGGACGCCATGAAGAGCGCAGCTTCCTTCAGCCATTCCGGAGTCTTAGGGGACTCGACCAGTTCCTGGAATGTCGTCATTGCACCGATCGTGACACAGCCGGCATCTTCGCTGATGCCCTTCAGGCCGCTGCACTTCTTCAGAGAGATCAGCGTGTCAGCCTTGTCTGCTGTCTCAGAGCCCAGGCGGTTAACTTCGGTCCCTCCCGCGAGGAAGACATCTCTGGCTGTCTTTGCGCCGATCGCCTCTTCAGGGCTTTTTGCCATTAACAGTTTGTTTGCCATATAGATCTCCTCCGTTACCCTACTTGAACGGCATCGGTTCCGGATATTCGGTGATGCCCTGTGAATTGACCATTTCGGCTTCTTTGTCCTTGCCGAGATGCCTCAGCATGGTCTTCTTGACCGCACGGAATATATTCTCGTAGCCGGTGCACCTGCAGAGATGTCCGGAGAGAGCCTTTCTGAGCTCATCGTCCGTATACTCCCTTCCGGAGTTGACTATCTCCCAGCTCGTCATGATGAAGCCAGGTGTGCAGAATCCGCACTGTATGGCTCCCTCGTCCACGAATGCCTGCTGGATATCCGAGAGTTCGCCGTTCGGACCTGTAAGGCCCTCGAGTGTCCATATCTCCTTGCCCTCGGCCCAGACCGCGAGGTAGATGCAGGAGTTGAAGCCCTCTCCGTTTATGATGACGGTGCATGCGCCGCATTCCCCTACTTCGCAGCCCTTCTTGACAGATGTCAGGTGCAGGTCGTTTCTGAGCATGTCGGTGAGAGATGATCTGACATCGACGACCTGCTCGATCTCCTTGCCGTTTACCGTGCAGTGCACGACTTTGTACTGTTTAGCCATCGACCTCACCTCCTGCCTGCTCCACACAGTCCCTGAGAGCTCTCTCCGCCATGACTACGGATATGTGCTGACGTAGCGCCTTTCCTGCCCGCCAGCTGTCACGCGGATTTATGTCCTCGAGGACGGTCTCTGCGAATTTCTTTATATTGGCTTCAGTTATCTTCTTTCCGTTTATGAAAGCTTCGGCGCTTGGAGCTCTGACCGGTATCGGCGAAGCTACTCCGTAGCCTATGCGGACGCGCTCGAATGATTTTTTGTCACTGCTCAGAACGACATTTACAGAGCATCCGGTCGTCGCTATGTCGAGGGCGTTCCTCATCGAATACTTGATGTAGTGTCCATAGCAGTTCACATAGGACTCCTTCGGTATGAGTATCGCCGTCTGTATCTCGGCAGGCTTTATATCTACCACCTTGGCCTTGATGTAGAAGTCCTTTATCGGAACGCGCCTTACGCCTTCCGGCCCTGTCAGCTCGATCACAGCGTCCCACGCCATCAGCGTCGATGCCGAGTCGGCCGAGGTGACGCCGTTGCAGGTATTGCCGCCGATGGTGCCTATCGCCCTTATCTGCGGACCTCCGACCATGTCGACGGCCTCGCCGAGCACGTTGATGTATTTCTGTATTATCGGGTCTTTCGTTATATGCGAGAAGCTTGTCAGCGATCCTATGCGGATGTTCTCCTCTTCATCGATCGATACTCCTCTGAGCTCGTCGAGCATGTATATGCTGACAAATTCCTTGCCGGCCCTTCTGCCTTCTCTTATCTGGACGAGGACATCCGAGCCTCCCGCGAGTATCTGCGCTTCAGGGTGTTCCTGCAGCAGCCTGATGGCATCCTTTACGCTTTCGGCTTCATACAGCGCTTTTATGTCATACATACTACCTGCCCTCCTTTCCCTGTTCTTCCTGTCTCCACGGGTCGTTTATGAGTCCCGCTTCGGTGAATTCGCGGAACAGCGTGTGAGGAGACAGCGGAAGTTCGTTTATGTAGAGTCCCGTCGCCTGTCCTATGGCGTTTCTGATCGCAGGAGCGACCGGGCATGCAGGCGGCTCGCCGAGGCCCTTGGTGCCGTAAGCGCTCGTCGGTTCATAATTCTCGACGAACGCGGCGTTCAGTCTCGGGTGATCCATGAACGACGACAGCTTGTAGTCGAGCAGATTGTTGTTCAGAGGTCTGCCCGTCTTCTCGTCCCAGATGAGTTTTTCCGAAAGGGCGTAGCCTATCGCCATGCTCTGGCCGCCGTGTACCTGTCCCGCCGCGAGCAGAGGGTTGATGACCTGTCCGCAGTCGTGGACGTTCACTATGTTGAGGAGCCTCACTCTGCACATCGGGATGTCCACTTCGACCTCTGCGAAGCAGCATCCGAACGAGTACGCGTTGGACTTTATCTGGTATGTGGACTCGGCGGTCAGATGCTGCGAGCCTTCTGTCGTGTAGAGCTTTGACAGCGCGAGCTCGCCTATCGTCATGAGTTCGCGGCCGTCCGTGGTCCTTACTATCTTTCCGTCGACTATGTCGAGGTTGTAGACAGGCATGCGGGTGAACTGATGGGCCGCCTCTAGTATCCTGTCCCTCAGAAGCAGAGCAGTCTGCTTTACCGAGAAGCCCAGAGTATATGTGCCTCTCGAAGCGTATACGCCCGTGCCGAACGGTGTTATGTCCGTATCCTGGCAGGATACCGGATGCACCATCGAAAGCGGGATGCCTACAGTATCGGCTATCATCTGGGCCGCTACCGTATCGGCTCCCTGGCCGATCTCGGTCTCGCCCAGCTGGAACTGCACCGAGCCGTCCTGGTTCATGACTATACGGCACGATGATGTCTCGAGGGCGATCGGATAGACAGCTGTGTTGTACCAGAATGTCGATACCGCAATACCGCGCCTGATGTCTCCGGTCTGCTTCGCATACTTCTTTACCTTGTCGTAGTATCCGATGATCTCAGCGCCCTTGTCGAAGCACTGGTTGAACGTATCCGAATAAAGCTCGTTCTTCGAGAATGCGTGATAGTACCCGACAGGCATGAGGTTCTTTCTGCGGAACTCGAGCGGATCCATCTTCATGGCCCTCGCGCAGTCCTCGGCGTGGCATTCGAATGCGTAGCTCGCCTGCGGCATGCCGTATCCTCTCATCGCGCCTGCGACCGAGCGGTTGGTGTAGACCGTCCAGGTCTCTCCGTCGATGTTGTCGCACGGATATAGCTGCGGGAAGGCGTTCAGGCCCTTGGCAGCGATGGCGTGACCGTGCGAACTGTAGGCTCCGTTGTTGCACCATGCCTTGATGGTCCTCGCGGCGAAGCTGCCGTCAGGCCTCATCCACGATGTTATGTGGTATCTGATCGCGTGCCTGATGCGGTTGCTGACGAAGGTCTCTTCGCGAGGAACATCAAGTTTCACGAGGCGTCCTCCGAGCTGGATGCTTATCCACGCGCAGAGAGGTTCGTACAGGACATCCTGCTTGTTTCCGAATCCGCCGCCCACATACGGTTTGATGACTCTGAACTTTCCCCAGTCCATACCCGTCGCCTGGCCGATGACCCTGCGTACGATGTGCGGTATCTGGGTAGACGTGACCACGACAGTCCTGTCTCCCTCGCCGTAGGCATAGCATATGAAGTTCTCTATGTGGCAGTGCTGCACAGGCTGCGTCTCATACCAGCCTTCGACCTTTGTGAGGCCCGGTTCCTTTATAGCTTCTTCAACGCTTCCCATGTGTATCTCGGTATGAGCGAGCACGTTGTTCGGGTATTTCTCGTGCAGCAGAGGAGCGCCATCTTTCATGGCCTCCTGCGCATCGAGCACGAAAGGAAGCTCCTCGTATTCGACGCTCTCTTCGAGCAATGCAAGCGCCTGCTGCGCAGCGACCTCATCCTCTGCCACGACAGCGCCGATGTCGTCGCCATAGAACAGCGGATGATCAGTCATGATCAGGCGGTCGGCTATGTCCTGATGAGCAGGGTCTGTAGACCACGGATGGCCCGCGGTCGGGTAGTAGTGTTTTTCCTTGAGATCGAAGCATGTGAAGATGCGTACCACGCCCGGTACTTTCTCTGCCTTGCTTGTGTCGATAGACTTGACGATGCCGTTGGCCACTGTCGAATGGAGCACCCTGATGACGAGCGCGTCTTTGCCGCACATGTCATCCGTGTACTTGATGCGCCCCATCGCCTTGTCGTGCGCATCCAGCCTTGTCACCGCCTGTCCGATGTACTTGTTGGACATTCTCTGCCCTCCCTTCTGAGAATAGTGCTAATCTCTCAATATCTTTATCATTACCTTCGTTACGAAGTTGTTCTTATCGGCTTCTATGAACTGATCGACTATGTCGATGCAGATCTCAGTATCATCCAGACGGCATCCCTCATCGAGTATTCCGCCCGCCATGTCCCTTATCCTTTTGAACGTCGACCTGATCTTTTCGTGAGGGCCCCTGTGATAGCCCACCAGATATTCGTCCGGTGAGAGGACTCTTATCCTGTCGCTGTACCTGTCGAAATACGCTGTCTCTTCGCCCGGGATCATGACAGCGAACTTCGTTTTGTCATCCGGCATATAAAAAACGAGTGTCGGATACAGGTAAAAGAGCTCGTTGACGAAGATCTCTTCTATACCGCCTATCTCGATATAGTAGATGTCATCTTCCGAGCAGACAAAAGCCTGATCGAACACTGCGTATTTCATCTCACGGTTGACCATGGCGAATCTGTCGTTCATCACCGCCTCCATCCGGAGCAGCTTCTCGTAATTCGCGCGCAGCACCTTCATTCTTTTTCTGAGGTATTTCTCAGTACTGTCAGGATCGCGTTCAGGCATGAATTCGCCTATCTCCTCGAGCGAGCAGTCGAGCTGACGCAGGAGGCGTATCATGCCGAGCGGATAGATCTGGTCATACTTGTAGGAGCGCCAGTTGTTCTCCGGATTCCTGATCTCCGGAACCAGCAGGCCCTCCTTGTCGTAGTGACGCAAAAGCTGGACATTGATGTCGAACATCCTTGCAAGTTCGCCTATTTTCCATGTCCTGTCATAATAATCTTTCATGTGCGTTTCCTACATTAGTATGCATGACAGTATTTTTCACTTCAATTATAAGTACTCTATTGTTTCAAGACAAGAACATATCCGCAAAAACCTAGGATAATTTCCATATTAATTGCAACACTCCTGATGCATTAACTCTGAAGAGATGGAATGTTGCTTTTACGTTAATAAGTGCCTTTGTTGCAGTTAGTCTGACGACCTCCGTGGTATAATTGGATAGGAGGAATATTATCATGCAGACAAAAGACGAATTAAAAGCGTATTGCGATTTAATTCGCAGCGAGCTCAACTCGAAATACTCTGACGCGATGTATCAAGTATTCATGCCTTGGCTCGAAGCAATGCCGAACAACAATTATGGGCTTATCAATTCTGACAACTTTTTTAAGCAGGGCTACCTTCTGAGTTTTACAGAGAACGCGGATATAAGCTTCTCAATTCCAACAATTCTTGATAATCTCTCAAAAGGATTGCTGAACACGTCCAGGGGTGTTGTCGGATCTAAAGAAAGTATCGTTTTTTCAGCTGAATATATTGCGCCTCTTGCTGATGATTACGCTTCCATACTTGCTGTAGAATTCCCTGTTAGCGTCAAAGATTTACTGAATACTAAGCCGTACATAATAGATGGCAACAAGCGAATCTCGCAAGCAATGCAAAAAGGATTTCTCGGAGCGGTCTCCTATATTTTGATAGAGCCGCATTCCTTCGATTCCTTTTGTTTTACCGATTTCTATTCGCGTTTCATATTATTGTTTACTTACGACATGGTCATGGTTATTAAAAACGAGGATCATGAACATGTTCTTTCTGTTGTGAGTGGCGTTGTAAGGAGACTTGCAGATGGCTATCCTTCATTTTTCGATGCATTGAAGAACTCTGCCTCTCTACTATGAAGAAGCAACTGAAATGATTTCTCTATTTCATCCGCATAGTTTTTATTTGTTGCCGGATTTAACGGACAAGTTTCGTGTGTCCATATGATTTCTTTATCTCCTAATGAGGCCGCTTGATCAATCCTCATTCCTTTTCCTAATGAGCCTGCAACTATATCGTTAGGCTCGGCCATTTTTTCAAACAATTCAGTCTCGTGTTTATTATCCATTTAAAGTGCTCCTTTCAATAAAAATGGAGCCTTAGCTCCTTTATCTAATCCATATTGAAATTCGCACCCTCAGATCGCTAGGACATGCTACCTTGCCTGTGCTACAATA
>JAFRFA010000115.1:0-33446 GCA_017434585.1 Mogibacterium sp.
CATACCGGCCGACGGACGTATCATAGAAGAAGCCTCGATGAAAGTTGAGGAGGCGGCTCTCACCGGTGAGTCGGTGCCTGTGACAAAGACCTCGGAAGCGCTTGTTCTCGGCGATTCGAAGGACGTTGCGCTCGGCGACAGGAAGAACATGGTATACATGGGAAGCACTGTCGTATACGGCAGAGGAAAGGCCGTCATAACAGCGACGGGCATGTCGACCGAGATGGGCAAGATCGCCGACGCGATCGCCCAGGCCGAAGAGGAGCTCACACCGCTCCAGATAAAACTGGCTCAGCTTTCGAAGATCCTGACAAAGCTGGTGCTCGTCATATGCGCGTTCATCTTCGCTCTCGGCGTGATCAAGGCCGGACGCTTCAGCATGGATGTCATGATCGACACCTTCATGCTCGCGATCTCGCTTGCGGTAGCGGCGATCCCGGAGGGGCTCGTTGCCGTGGTCACCATCGTGCTCTCTATCGGAGTCACCAAGATGTCGCAGAAGAATGCGGTCATCAGAAGGCTCACTGCGGTCGAGACACTCGGCTGCGCGCAGATAATCTGCTCGGACAAGACGGGCACGCTGACACAGAACAAGATGACCGTCACGGACTACGCCGGAAACGACAGTGACCTGATCGCTGCCGGGATGGCGCTTTGCTGCGATGCGGAACTCAAGATAACTGAAGACGGCGAAGAGGTCGTGGGCGAGCCGACGGAGGCCGCGCTCGTGGCGTTCTCTTCATCGCAGAACCTGCCTAAGACAGAGCTGGTGAAGAAGTTCCCGCGCGTGGGAGAGGCCCCGTTCGACTCAGGGCGCAAAATGATGTCGACGGTCCACAAGAACAACGACATGGACTCGCCGGCCGGACTCGAGACTGAACTCGACAAGCTCATCGCAAGATCCGAATACGTGCAGTTCACCAAGGGCGCGCCTGATGTGGTGCTCCGCCACTGCACGCATATCTTCACGAGCCACGGCATCGAGCCGATGACGGAGGAGCTTGCTGAAAATATAAGAAGAGAAAACTCGAGGATGGCGGGCAAGGCCCTCAGAGTCCTTTCGGTCGCCACAAGGGTCTATAACAGGAGACCTGAGGACTTCTCGGCCGAGGCTCTCGAGGATGAGCTCATCTTCACCGGACTGGTGGGAATGATCGACCCTGTAAGGCCTGAGGTGAAGGACGCCGTCGCGGAATGCCGCACTGCGGGCATCAGACCTATAATGATCACCGGAGACCAGCTCGATACAGCCGTCGCCATCGGCAAGGAGCTCGGTATAGTCGAAAGCTCTGCCGACGCCATACTCGGCGCGGAGCTCGACGAAATGTCGGATGAAGAACTTCTGAACAAGGTCGGCACCTACTCGGTATACGCGAGGGTGCAGCCTGAACACAAGGTCAGGATAGTAAAGGCGTGGCGCGCACGCCGCATGGTGACTGCGATGACGGGAGACGGAGTCAATGACGCGCCTGCCATAAAGGCAGCCGACATCGGAGTCGGCATGGGTATCACCGGAACGGACGTCACCAAGAACGTTGCCGACATGATACTCGCAGACGATAACTTCGCTACGATAGTCTCGGCTGTCGAAGAGGGCCGCAGGATCTACGCCAACATAAGAAAGTGCATACAGTTCCTGCTCGCTACAAATATCAGCGAGGTCCTCTCGATACTGATAGCGACCATATTGAACTTCACGGTGCTCAGGCCGGCGCATCTGCTGTGGATCAACCTCATAACGGATTCACTTCCGGCGCTGGCTCTCGGCATGGAGGACGCTGAAGGCGACTCGATGAAAGAAAAACCGAGAAGCGCAAGAGAAGGAGTTTTCGCCGGGGGCATGGACAAGGATATCCTTTATCAGGGAGCTGTCACCACGCTGCTGGTGCTCACCGCGTACTTTGTGGGTGAGTTCATAGAGACGGGACAGTGGCATATCGTCCAGAGCAACGACGGAATCACTATGGCTTTCCTGACGATGTCGATGTGCGAGATATTTCACTCGTTCAATATGAGGTCGAGAAGGAAGTCTATCTTCAGCCTCAGCAGACAGAACGTCTGGCTCTGGGGATCGGGACTGGCCGCCCTTGTACTGACCTCTGTCGTCATCGAGGTCCCGGCGCTTGCGAAGATCTTTGAATTCACGCCGATCGACCTCAAAGAATACGCCATCGCAATGGGCCTTGCTATACTGATCATACCTATCGTAGAGATCATCAAGGCGTTCCAGCGCGCGGCCGAAAGCAAACGCAAAGCCAGAGAAGAGGAAGCGGAAAACAGAGCCAAGCAAAGGGCCTGAACGGATATACGCAGAACGAAAGAAACACGGATGAGCAGATTCGAAGACGAACTCGAAAAAGAACTCGACGAAGAAAAGGAAGAGGAAATAGAAGAAGTAGAAGCGAAAACCCAGAAGCGCGACTCGGACAGGCTGGGCACCGAACCGGTGCATCCGCTGCTCCTGAAGATGTCGGCGCCTCTTGCGGTGTCGATGTTCGTCATGGCGCTCTACAATATAGTGGACTCGATCTACCTCGGTCACTACAGCACCGACTCGCTGACCGCGGTATCGTACTGCTTCCCGTTCCAGAACCTCAATATAGCGTTCGGAATAGGAACGGCGGTCGGCATGAGCGCTCTGCTCTCGAGATACCTCGGGGCAAAGCAGTACGAAAAGGCGGACAAGGTTGCCCACAACGGTTTCATACTCGCCGGTATCAACTATCTGATATTCTTCGTGGTCGGCTGCTTTGCCGAACCTATCATGGAGATACTGGCGGCGAAGTCCACGGATGCGGCCATTCTCTCAGAGGGAGCCGTATACCTGAGGATCACGCAGTGGCTCTCGATCGCTCCGATGATCCAGTCGATGTTCGAGAGGCTGCTCCAGGGCACGGGCAAGACGAACTACATCTTCTACATGCAGGTGTCGAGCACGGTATTCAACGCCATAGTCGATCCTATCCTCATCTTCGGATTCTTCGGACTGCCGGCCATGGGGGCAAAGGGCGCGGCTCTCGCCACGGTATTCGGCCAGATACTTGGCTGCATGCTCGGATATTTATTCAACAGGAAGTTCAACAAAGAGATCTCTCTTTCGCTCAAAAAGCTCCGTCCGGACCTCCGCACGATGAAGGATATATACAGGATAGGCATCCCTTCGATAATCCTGCAGTCGGTCGGAGCGGTCATGACATTCAGCCTGAACAAGATACTCGCGATGTTCTCGGACCTCGCCGTCACGACTTTCGGAGTATACTTCAAGCTGCAGAGCTTCGTCTTCATGCCGCTGTTCGGGATGAACAACGCATCGGTGCCTATCATCGCGTATAACTACGGCGCAGACAGAAGGGACAGGCTCGAAAAGACGATGAGCATAGGCGTCCGCTACGGCGTCGGCATAATGTCCGTGGGAACACTGCTTTTCTGGCTCTTCCCTGAAGAGCTGATGGCGCTCTTCGATTCGCCGCCTGAAATGGTCGCGATGGGAGTCGTGGCGCTGCACATCATTTCTCTCAACTTCCCGTTCGCGGGCTACGCGATCATGAGAGGCGCGGCTTTCCAGGCTCTCGGAAAGAGCGTGTACAGCATGAACATCTCTCTTGTCAGGCAGCTTCTGATAATAATCCCATGTGCGTATATCTTCGCCAAGATCGGCGGGGTCGACATGGTATGGTGGGCCTTCCCGTGCGCGGAGGTCGCCGGCTTCACGATGTCGGCGCTCTATACGAGGAGGATCAGAAGGACTATAATAAGTAAGATGACACCGCGCGACGAGAACGGCAATCCGCTCGATGAAAACGGTGATCCGGTAACAGAATAAGAGCGGCACAAATGCCCGCGGGGGCAGATACCAGTGTAAACCAGAAAAACGCGGATCCGGGACAGGACATGAGTGGCTCAGTAAAAACGAAAAGTGAATACAGGGCGGAAGCGAAAGAAAAGCTCGCGGCGCTGACGGAAGAATATGTCAGCAGCGCTTCGGCAAAGATCGCCGTGAACGTTCTGAGCATGGAAGCTGTGCGGAAGGCAAAGACCGTGCTCGCCTACTTTTCGGTCGGCCGCGAGCCGGGCACTCTGGCTCTTCTTGACAGTCTGCTGAAGGACGGAAAGAAGGTATGTCTTCCTCTCTGCACCGATCTCGATGAGGACGGACACCGCATCGAGGGGACCGCTGCAGCGGATTCTATGGAGGCAAGGCGCATAAAGAGCTTTGACGATCTTGTCAGGGGAGCTTACGGGATACCTGAACCGCGAGCCGGTACAGATACGGTGCCTCCTGAAAAGATAGATGTCATCATACTGCCGTGTGTTGCCTGCGACCGCGAATGCAGAAGGCTCGGACACGGCGCAGGGTATTACGACAAATATCTGAGTCTCGTGAAGGAAAAATGCGTGACTGTCGCGCTGTGCTATGAAGAACTGCTGGCTGATCAGCTCCCTGTCGAAGAGCATGACATGCCGGTGGACGCGGTGGTGACTGAAGACGCCGTTTATCGATGGCGCCCGTAAGAGGGCTTGATATACGGAATATAAAAGGAAGGATCCTTTTCGCAATAAAGACCGCGTCAAAGACTGCGGACGTCAAGTAATGAAAGAGGGAATAAAAATGACACAGAAGAAAAAAATCATGCTTACGGGCGACAGACCTACAGGCAGACTCCATATAGGACATTATGTCGGATCTCTGAGACAGAGACTCGAGCTGCAGGACGATCCAAGCTACGAAAAGGTTTTCGTTATGATCGCTGACGCTCAGGCGCTGACAGATAATTTCGATAACCCGGACAAGGTAAGGGAGAGCGTGTTCCAGGTAGCTCTCGACTACCTCTCGGTGGGGATCGATCCTGAAAAGACACATATACTCATCCAGTCGGAAGTGCCTCAGCTGCACGAGCTGACAGTATACTACATGAACCTCGTCACGGTCAGCAGGGTCCAGAGGAACCCGACCGTAAAGGCAGAACTCAAGATGAGGGGCTTCGAAGGAGAGAGCGTTCCTGTGGGATTCTTTACATACCCTATAAGCCAGGCGAGCGACATCACCGCATTCAAAGCTACCATCGTGCCGGTCGGCGAGGACCAGGAGCCAATGCTCGAGCAGTGCAGAGAGATAGTAAGGACATTCAACCGCACGTACAACTGCGACGTCCTGGTCGAGCCTGAGATCTATCTGCCTCCGAACGAGGCCTGTCTGAGGCTTCCGGGAACGGACGGCCAGGCCAAGATGAGCAAGTCTCTTGGAAACACGATCTACCTTTCGGACGACGAGGAGACTCTCCGCAAGAAGGTGATGTCTATGTTTACAGATCCGGGACACCTCAGAGTAGAGGACCCGGGAAAGATCGAGGGCAACACCGTGTTCACATACCTCGATGCTTTCGTGCAGCCTGACAGCTTCGAGAAGTTCCTGCCTGAGTATAAGGACCTCGATGAGCTCAAGGCGCACTACCAGAGAGGCGGACTCGGCGATGTAAAGGTCAAGAAGTTCCTCTTCGCCGTGCTCAACGAGTTCCTTAGCCCGATAAGAGAAAAGAGAGCTTATTACGAAGCTCATCCTGAAGAGGTCATCGCCGCTCTCAGAGAGGGCACCGAGGAGGCAAGGCGCACAGCCGCCGCGACTCTGGCCGATGTGAAGCATGCGATGAAGATCGACTATTTCGAGAGCTGGGCTGAAGAATACGGAGTGAAATAAGTCCTCGAAATCTTCACAGTATCGACTAATTCGGATATTTGCCTGATGCTACAATTTGCCTGTGGGGCCGAAAAACCCTCACAGGCATTTATTATTGGGTGCAACTGAAATAATCCATCATGATAAAAAGGATCATCGGAATCTATTTCAGCCCCGTCGGAGGGACCGCGCGAATGACACGGAGACTGGTGTCGGAGATGGCATCGGTTATCAGGGAGTGCAGCCCCGAAGAGATAACGACGGAGTGTTACGACCTCAGGGACATGAAGGACTGCGGCTTTGGAGAGGAGACCATAGCCGTTATTGCTATGCCTGCATACATAGGAAAACTGCCTCTTCCGGGCATCGAAGCCCTGCGGGCGGTAAACGGCGGCAGAGCCATGACTGTCACCGCAGTCTCCTATGGCGGCAGATCATACGGCAACGCTCTTTTCGAACTCAGGGACCTCGCAGAGGAGTGCGGGTTCACTGTCATTGGGGCCGGTGCCTTCGCGATCAGCTACATGGCGGTCAGGGGCAGTGCGAGAAGCGCCGCGCCGGCTATGGACACGGTCTCTATAACGGAGTTCGGAAAGGCGGCGGCCGCAAAGGTAAGACGGCTCGGTGGCTGCGAGATCGAGGGCCTCAGGATAAAGCCGGCGCCGCTCGAGGTAAAGGGAAGAAAGCCTGTGCATAAGATCAGCAGGATATCCCCGAAAGCGGCTGCTATCGCTCAGGAGCTGCTCGAAAAACTGAGCTTCGGCAGAAAGAACTCCGAATGGTTCCTCTGATTGTATACAATATTGGGGAGGAATGAGCGTTTTTCACAAATGACATAAGCAGCAGATATGACACTATATATGGGCGCTTCCGTAACAGGGAGCGCTCTTTTATATGCGATTGGAGCGTGAAACGCCGAAAAACCGGCAAAAGAAGCAACTTTTTGATTGACTTGCCCTCCGGTGCAAGATTAAAATACATGTATACATTTTGGCCCCCTTTCAGGGACATGGAGGGTAAATACATGAGAAACAGCATAGACAGCAAGCTTGACGAGAAAAAAGAAGAATTCGGCGAAAGGCGGACGAAACTGAACCATAAGACCAATCTCCTCGAAATGGAGAACTACCATTACGAGGTCCAGGAGATACCCGATCCGAATCTTCTGCGCGAATTCTTTGAATACACGGAGATACCGAAGGTCGGCTTCAACTTCAGGACCAGCCCTTACGGAATGCCTGATGAGATAGTGATAACCGACTCTACTTTCCGTGACGGACAGCAGTCGAGAGAGCCGTACACGACCAGGCAGATAGTGGATATCTTCAAAATGATGTCGAAACTGTCGGGGCCGAAGGGCATCATCCGTCAGACGGAGTTCTTTACATATTCAGACAGGGACAAGGAGGCGATCAGGGCCTGCCAGGACCTCGGCCTCGAATTCCCTCAGATCACGACCTGGATACGAGCCAAAAAGGAAGATTTCAAAATAGTAAAGGAGATGGGCGTAAAGGAGACGGGTATCCTCACGAGCTGCTCGGACTACCACATCTTCTACAAGCTCGGAATGACGCGCAGACAGGCTATGGAGCACTACCTGTCGGTGGTGCATGATGCTTTCGAAGCGGGCATCACTCCGCGCTGCCACCTCGAGGATATAACGCGGGCCGATTTCTACGGCTTCGTCGTGCCTTTCGTGAGCGCCATACAGGACATGGCGGCCCAGGCGGGGATGCCGGCAAAGATCAGGCTGTGCGACACCATGGGCTACGGAGTCCCGTATCCGGGAGTCGCTCTGCCGCGTTCGGTAGCGGGCATAATATACGGACTCCATCAGTATGCCGGAGTCCCGAGCGAATGTCTCGAGTGGCATGGCCATAACGATTTCTACAAGGCGGTCGCGAACGCGGCCACGGCATGGCTCTACGGATGCGGAGCCGTCAACACGACGCTCTTCGGCATAGGGGAAAGGACAGGGAACATACCTCTTGAGGCCATGGTCTTCGAATACGCCCAACTCAGGGGCACGCTCGACGGGATGGACACGACGGTCATCACCGACCTCGCCAGATATTACGAAAACAAAGTCGGGTATACCTTACCGGTCCAGACCCCGTTCGCGGGAGCTAACTTCAACGTCACGAGGGCCGGGATACACGCCGACGGCCTTCTCAAGAACGAGGAGATATATAATATCTTCGATACCGAGAAATTTCTCAAGCGCCCGCCGCTGGTCAACATCAGCCAGAGCTCGGGCGCGGCAGGCATCGCGCACTGGCTCAACGCGAGCTACGGACTGACGGGCGACAAGCAGGTCGACAAGCACAGCGCTGTCGTCCTGTACGTGAAAGACTGGGTCGATGCCGAGTATGAATCCGGCCGCGTGGCCGAGATCGGCGCCGAAGAGATACACAACAAGGTCAACGAATTTATGACTGAACAGGGTGTATAATACAGGGAGAACAAGGGAGTTTGAAAAGGAGGAGACGGAGATGGCTGTTAAGGAGTACGCAAAGGAATTCATCGCAAGAGGCGGGGTCTTCAGGGACATCGCTGATCAGAAGGAGACTCTCTGGATCAACGACAAATACCTTCCGTTCGACATGGTCGACGCGTTGTGCCAGCTCGTCGTGACCGATGAAGACATCGAGGACGCGGCAAGGAGGCTCGACAGGTTTGCTCCGTATATCCGGAAATGCTTCCCTGAGACCGAAGAGGACAAGGGCCTCATCGAGTCGCCTCTCGCCGAGATCAGCGCGATGAAGGCGGCTATAGAGAAAGACAGTTCCTGCGGGATACCGGGAAGGCTTTTCCTGAAGATGGACAGCCATCTGCCGATCGCCGGCTCGGTCAAGGCCAGAGGAGGCATCTACGAAGTTCTGAAGCATGCCGAAGACCTCGCTCTCGAGGCGGGAATGATCACCGAAAAGGACAATTACGAGAGGTTCGCCGATGACGATCTCAGAGAATTCTTCGGCCGCTACACGGTGCAGGTCGGATCGACCGGAAACCTGGGGCTCTCGATAGGCATCATGAGCGCATTCCTCGGGTTCAAAGTCAAGGTCCACATGTCCGCGGACGCGAGGCAGTGGAAGAAGGATCTGCTGCGCAGCAAGGGCGTAGAGGTCATCGAGTATGAGGATGACTACTCGAAGGCCGTGCTCGAGGGACGCAGGGATTCGGACAGGGATCCGTCGAGCTATTTCGTAGATGACGAGTACTCTGTGCCTCTCTTCCTCGGTTATGCGGTCGCTGCCGCGAGGACGAAGAAGCAGCTCGAGGAAAAGGGCGTCACTGTCGATGCCGATCATCCGATGATAATCTACGTTCCATGCGGAGTGGGCGGTGCGCCGGGAGGCATCTGCTACGGATTCAAGAGGCTGTTCAAAGACAGTGTGCACGTGTTCTTCTGCGAGCCTACGCTGTTCCCTTCGGTGCTTCTGGGCATGGCGACCGACATGCACAACGCTGTCAACGTGAACGATTTCGGCCTCAGCGAGATGTCCGAGGCTGACGGTCTGGCGTGCGCCAGCCCTTCGGGATTCGTGACCAGGATAGACAGGAACCTCCTCTCAGGGGATTTCACCATAGTCGACGGCAGGCTCTATGATTACATGAGGATGCTGAAGGAAACGGAAGACATACTGATCGAGCCTTCCAGCTGTGCCGCGTTCATCGGCCCTGCGAGGCTGCAGGAGTACGAATCCGGGAAAGCCTATCTGCATCTGCACGGCCTGACGCCTGAGAAACTTGAAAACTCCGTCCAGATATGCTGGGCCACCGGCGGCAGATTGGTGCCGGACGAGATCTGGGCCAAATATATGGACACGCATATCGAATACTGACAATAACGGCCGGGGGACAGATCCCCTTCTCTCGCTGTTACGCTCAGTGCAGGATATCTGCTGCGCGCGGCAGCAATATAACGGCCATGGGGTCTTTACCCGGCCGGAGACCATGAACTATGAAAGGAAGAATATGAAAGAGTACAAGTACACACATCCGGATTTTACACAGAAGAAATTCAAAGACGCGCCTGAGTGCGTATTCGAAAAGGCTCCTTGCGACGGAGTTGCGCCGCAGAACTTCCATGCGATGAGCATCTACCCTGAATACTTCAAGGTCGACGGCGAATGGCTGCTCGCGGAAGAAAGCAGGATGGACTGCGTTCCTGTTCTCAGGGACGGCCGCATCGTGGTGGTGGAGTTCAGGAATCTCATGAAGAACGATCTGGTCGCTGTCGGAAGGACGGAGGACTGCGAGGACGGCATATACGTCTACCCGCACGGATTCACCGGCGGCGAGGCGGAGCAGAAGGACGTCTTCGCGTTCAGGACTTCAAGGACAAGAGAAACTGCCTTCTCCGTGGATTACGATGAACTCTACGAGATACTGAAGCACGACAGGGACAACGGAAAGATCGTATGGGTCATGGGACCTGCGTTCGCCTTCGACCACGATGCCAGAAAGGCCTTCGCCGGGATCATCAACAAGGGCTACGTGCACGCTCTGCTGGCGGGCAACGCTCTTGCGACGCACGATCTCGAAGGAGCATATCTGGACACGGCTCTCGGGCAGAATATCTATACTCAGGAAAGCGTGCATAACGGACACTACAATCATCTCGAAACGATCAACCGCGTGAGATACCGCGGCAGCATCAAGGAGTTCCTGAAGAAAGAAGGTCTGTCGGGCGGCATCATGGCTGCCTGCGAGAAGAACAACGTCCCGTATGTGCTTGCGGGATCCATCAGGGATGACGGCCCTCTGCCTGAAGTGCACGGAGACGTCTACCAGGCCCAGGACAGAATGAGGGCTGAGGTCAGGGGCGCGACGACAGTCATCTGCATGGCGACCATGCTGCACTCGATCGCGGTCGGGAATATGACGCCTTCTTACCGCGTAATGAAGGACGGCACGGTCAGACCGGTGTTCTTCTACTGTGTGGACATATCCGAGTTCACGATCAACAAGCTTGCCGACAGGGGCAGTCTGAGTGCGAAAGGCATCGTAACTAACGTGCAGGACTTCATCGTGAACCTCAGCAAAGCGCTCGATGCGTGGGACGTTGAGGAGCCGGACAAAGAGGAAAAACTGAGATAGCCGGACGAAAAAGAAGAGTAAGGGGATGAAAAGCAGGGGGATCAGAGAAAAAGAGGAATTAAGGATCAGCCATATAACCGTGTTCCTTGAGGGAGTCAGAGACGGGCTCCCGATCGGACTCGGTTATTTTGCTGTCGCTTTTTCACTGGGCATCGCGGCGAGAGGCTACGGCTTCACGCCGTTCCAGGGATTCCTGGCCAGCCTGCTGACGTACGCATCGGCGGGCCAGTACATAGGCTTTTCGATCTATGCTGCCAACGCGACTCTGCTGCAGCTCATAATACTGACGGCCATAACCAATCTGAGATACATACTGATGGGCCTTGCGCTCAATCAGAGGATGCCTGAGGGCACCGGCCTGGGAAGGCGCATACTTGTGGGCAGCTGCATCACGGATGAGATCTTCGGTGTGACCATAGCCCGCCCGGGCGTGCCGGATCCCTGGTTCACTTTCGGGGCGCTTCTGACGGCGGTGCCGATGTGGGCTGCGGGGACCGCGGTCGGCATCAGTATGGGCAGCATATTGCCTGACAACGTGGTAAGCGCCCTGAGCGTGGCGCTCTTCGGGATGTTCCTTGCGGTGATAGTGCCGCAGTCGCGCAAAGACAAAAAAGTGCTCGCCGCCGTAGCAGCGAGCTTTGCATGCTCTTATGCGTCATCGGCCGTTCCCGCGTTCATGGATCTTTCTGCGGGCACGCGCACCATCATACTGACTGTTTCTATATCCGCGCTCTTTGCCATTATCTTTCCGCGCGGTGCCGGAGAGGATGGTCCTGATTCCGGCAGAGGGGCCTCAGGGGAAGGAGGTGCAGCGTGAAGCCGGATATCTATCTGTATATATTCGTAATGGCATTTACGACATGGTGCATGAGGGTCATCCCGTCGCTCGTCATGAAAAAGCCGATACAGAACCGGTTCGTACAGTCCTTCCTTTACTATGTGCCGTATGTGACGCTCGCTGTCATGACATTCCCGGCCATAGTCCAGGCGACTGACGAGCCTCTGGCAGGCGCTGCCGCTCTGATCGTGGGCGTGATCGCTGCCTGGCTCGGCGCGGACCTGATCTATGTCGCAGCCGCATGCTGCGTCACGGTGTTCGTGCTGGAACTCATCATCGGGATGATGTAGGGCCGGATTCAGAAAAAGTCCACCATGCGGCGCAGCTTCGACTGCTCCATGTGGTATTCCATCGCTTTGCGCCCTGCTGCGGCGTTTCTCGACTCAAAAGCCTCGTATATGGCCCTGTGCTCCTCGAGTATGGTCTTCAGATCGCTTTCGGTATAGGACCTGTGAGGCGCCGAGTATTTCAGATATGTCTGATAGACCTCGAGAGATCTCTGCAGCTTGCGGTTGCCGGTGCCTTCATAGATGAGGCTGTGGAAGCGCGAATTGAAAGAGAGGACTTTGGCGGCATCCTCCTTGAGAGTATAGAATTCCATGAATTCCATGACCTCTGCGAGGCTGTCGATATCTTCGCTTCCCATGCGCTTTATCGCCCACTCGACCGCCTGTACCTCGAACAGAGCACGCAGATCGAACAGATCGGAGATGTCGCGCTTTGAAAGACCGGTGACATACGCTCCTCTGTTGGGGATGTTCTCGATGAGACCGTCCGCCTCAAGCTGTCTCAGGGCCTCCCTCACGGGAGTGCGGCTGACGTTGTACCTTTTGCATACAGCCTGCTCCGTAAGCTTGCTTTTATCGGGGAGAGCTCCGGACAGGATGTCCTTCTGAAGCTCGGTATACAGGCCTGCGGATAAAGGCTGCGCGGATCTGCTTCCGTTTTTGATATCCATGATGCACCTCGATCTTCCATACGATTGGCATTATTGTATACAATCCAAGTTTAGCCGATTCAGACAGCCGGGTCAATACGGAAAGTCCCGTGTGCGGGCGAAAATATGGAAGCAGTTTACGATTTAATCATCAGATAATGTGGACAAGCGGTATTTTGGCTTGATAAAATATACCCATGCATGAGGGACTGCTGTATGCACGTCAGCCGTCCCCGGGATATATAACTGTTGAAAGAACAAAAATAAGAAAAGGAGAGAATCAATGAGCAACTTTGTAGGATTTATGAACGACATCCTCTACAGGCCTTACATCGTTCCTCTGTTCCTGATCGCGGTAGGCATCTACTTTACGATCAGAACAAAGTGCGTGCAGGTCCGTATGTTCGGAGAGATGTTCAAAGTCGTAAGCGAGAAGCCTGCTGATGAAAAGGGTATCTCGTCATTCGGAGCGCTGATGGTCTCGACGGCTTCCCGTGTAGGAACCGGAAACATCATCGGTGTATGTACCGCTATCATCCTCGGCGGACCCGGAGCCATCTTCTGGATGTGGATCACCGCTATCTTCGGCGGCGCCAACGCATTCATCGAGTCGACGCTGGCTCAGATCTACAAGAAAAAGGCTGATGACGGCACGTACTACGGAGGACCTTCGTACTACATGCAGAACGCTCTCGGCCAGAGATGGCTCGGCGTAGTGTTCTCGATACTGATCATCTTCACGTACGCTGTAGGATACAACATGCTCGCCGCATTCAACCTGCAGTCGACATTCGCGACATTCAGCTTCTACAACGAGAAGTCGACACCGATGGTCATCGGAGTCATCCTTGCGGTATTCTTCGCAGCCACCATCCTCGGAGGCGCAAAGAAGCTGACGGACGTAACGGGATTCCTCGTACCTGTGATGGGAGTCATCTATGTAGCCATGTCGCTCGTAGTTCTGGTCCTCAACGCAAAGAACCTCGGAGCTATGTTCGGACTGATCTTCAGCACGGCGTTCGACTTCAAGGCCATCTTCGGAGGATTCACCGGATCTGTCATCATGTGGGGACTCAAGAGAGGACTCTACTCCAATGAGGCTGGTATGGGTTCTGCTCCTAACGCTGCGGCCAAGGCTGACATAGTTCACCCTGTAAAGCAGGGACTCGTTCAGACACTGTCCGTATTCATCGATACACTGCTGATCTGCTCTGCAACAGCATTCATGTGCCTGTCCACGATGCAGGTAAAACCGTCAGACTACGTGCTTGAGGACGGCGGAGCCAACGCTGCCGGATATGTACAGACATGCCTGCAGACATCGCTCGGAAGCTTCGGACCGGTCTTCATCGCAATCTCGATGACGCTGTTCGCTTTCACTACACTGATCGGCAACTACTCATACTGCGAGGGCTGCTTCGCGTTCATCCTCAAGAGAGACATGACCAGGACGGAAGTCACCATCTTCAGGATCATCGCCATCGTGCTCGTATTCCTCGGAGCGATCTCGAGCGCGGGCCTTGTATGGGATACAGCCGACATGTTCCAGGGACTCATGGTAGTATGCAACATCCCTACCATTGCTATCCTCGGCGGCGTTGCCGTAAAGGCGCTCGACGACTACACAAAGCAGAAGAAGGAAGGCAAGGCGCCTCACTTCAAGGCTGCTGATATCGGTCTGAGCGAAGACAAGGTGGATTGCTGGAAGTAGGCTTCCCTCCCGAACATACGGCGTTGCCGTAAAGTCGGGAAGCCTGATCTCTGTCGGCAAGCTCCGACGATGATCGAGATTATATAGCTTTACATTGAATCAAAATGACGCCGCTGCGTTTCTTTCGGAATGCAGGCGTCATTTTTCATTCCATAAGTAACGCAATCATCAAAACTATTGACGCCTGTACACGCAGATATGCACCTCCGGCGTCAATTTCAGCAGTTTAAACAGCTGGTAAGGGGACAAAAATGACGCCGCTGCGTTTTTTTTCGAAATACAGGCGTCATTTTTCATTCCATAAATAACGCAATCATCAAAATAATTGACGCCTGTCTGCACAGATTTGCATTTCCGGCATCAACATCCGGCTTTTCATCTCTCATTTAAGTGATTTATATTGACGCAAACCTGCTGGTATTGTACGTTTTGCGTCATGCATCTATTTCAGAACGTCTCCAGGAAAAACATAAAAAAGGTAGACATGCCTGACGTTTGTTGCTTAAATTGTATTGTCAGATATTCAATTGTTTCAGGAGGGAGGAAACAATGATCAGGTATCATCAGCAGGGCACCCGGTGGATCAAAGGAGCTCCGCAAAAGGCAGAGATTATTTCGGATAAGTCGGATAAGACTGCGGCAAGAAACGGAACGATCGCATATCAGATACTGAACGCGCACTGCGAAAAGAGCGATGACGGTATATTCCATATCAGATTTGACGCACTCGTTTCACACGATATCACATACGTCGGGATCATCCAGACGGCCAGAGCAAGCGGCCTGAAGGAGTTCCCGATTCCTTATGCTATGACAAACTGCCACAACAGTCTCTGCGCCGTGGGCGGTACGATCAACGAGGACGACCACGTCTTCGGCCTCTCGGCGGCAAAGAAGTACGGCGGCATATACGTCCCGGCCAACCAGAGCGTCATCCACTCCTATGCCAGGGAAGAGCTGGCCGCGTGCGGCAGCATGATACTCGGCTCGGACAGCCATACACGCTACGGGGCTCTCGGAACTATGGGAGTCGGCGAGGGCGGCCCTGAGCTGGTAAAGCAGCTCCTGAAGAACACCTGGGACATCACTCCTCCTGAGGTGGTGCTCTGCTATGTCACGGGCAAGCCTAAAAAGGGCATAGGGCCTCACGATGTCGCCATCGCGCTGGTAAAGGAGACCTTCGGAGATGGCCTTGTGAAGAACAAGGTGCTCGAGTTCGCAGGCCCGGGTCTCGAATACCTGCCGTACGATTTCAGAAGCGGCATCGATGTGATGACTACCGAGACCACCTGCCTGTCCTCGATCTGGGCGACCGATGATGAGATAAAGAAATATTACGAAATACACAAGCGTCCGCAGTGCTACAGAAAACTCGAGCCTGAGGAGGGAGCTTACTACGATGCGGTGATAACGATCGAACTCGACAAGATGGAGTCGATGATAGCCCTTCCTTTCCATCCGTCGAACGCGTATACGATACACGAATTCCTCGAAAACGCCGATGAGATACTCGCAGGCGTAGAGGAGGAAGCGGCGAAGAAATTCCCTAAGGCGCACCTCGACCTTCGCTCAAAGGTGAGCAAAAAAGGAGTGCTGGCGGATCAGGGCATAATCGCAGGCTGTTCAGGCGGTATCTTCGACAACATAGTCGAGGCTGCCGACATACTGAAGGGCGGAAGCACCGGCAACGGATATTTTTCGCTGTCGGTATACCCGACAAGCGTCCCTACTAGCCTGGCCCTCACAAGAGCGGGCAAGACGGAGGCGCTGCTCGAAGCGGGAGCCGTCATCAAGCCTTCGTTCTGCGGACCGTGCTTCGGCGCGGGCGATGTGCCGGCCAACAACGGCCTGTCGCTCCGCCATACCACGAGGAACTTCCCGAACAGAGAAGGCTCAAAGCCGGGCGAAGGACAGATCAGCGGCGTGGCCCTGATGGACTCGCGCTCGATCGCAGCTACGGCGAGGAACGGCGGATACATAACAGCCGCCACTGACATCGATTACGATACAAGGCAGGTCCCTTACTCCTTCGACGACGAGGTGTATAAGAACCGCTGCTACTACGGCTTCGGAAAGGCTGACCCGGAGGCCGAACTCATACTCGGACCTAACATCACAGACTGGCCGAAGATGTACGAGCTTGCTGACAATATGCTGCTCGAACTCGATGCGGTCATCAGAGATCCTGTCACTACCACGGACGAGCTCATACCTTCGGGCGAGACCAGCTCATACAGGAGCAATCCGCTCAGGCTCTCGGAATTCGCGCTCTCGCGCCGCGTGCCTGAATATGTCGGGCGCTCAAAGGCTGTCGCTGCCGATGAGGCCGCGCGCCGCGTAGGCGAAAAGCCGGAGAAGCTGGTGAAGGCGCTTTCCGCTGCCGGAAACGCGGATGAGCTTATGAAAAATACCCAGTTTGGATCCTGCGTCTTCGCGAACAAGCCGGGGGACGGCTCTGCGCGCGAGCAGGCCGCTTCCTGCCAGAAGGTGCTCGGAGGCTTTGCGAACATATGCTACGAGTACGCGACCAAGAGGTACCGCAGCAATTGCATCAACTGGGGCATACTGCCTTTCACCCTGGCAGAAGGGGACGAGTTCCCTTATGAAGAGGGCGACTTCGTCTTCGTGCCGGGCATCCGCGCAGCTATAGAAGCCGGCAGGGAAGAGATAGCCGCAAAGGTGATAGGAAAGGACGGAAAGGTGAGCGATCTTACACTTTACGTGAAGGGCCTCACAGAAGATGAAAAGCAGATAATACTCGACGGCTGCCTGATGAACTACTACGCAGCCCGGAACAAGTAAAGGACTGTTCAAGGAGGAAGCATCATGGAGATCAGAAACGCCGCGGTCGCGGGCACCCTCGAAAGCAGCGACTGCATGGTATCGATCGAGCCCGCTGCAAAGGGCATCGAGCTTGAGATCGAAAGCGCCGTCTACAGACAGTATGGAAAAAGGATCAAAGAGGTCGCGATGGACGCCCTCGACCGTCTTGATGTGGACAATGCGAGGATCAGCATAATCGACAAAGGGGCGCTTGACTGCACCATCAAGGCGAGAGTCGAGTGCGCGGTGATGCGCGCTGCCGGACACGAAGGCAGGATAGGATGGGGAGGTGTTATAAAATGAGCAACCCTGAAAAATACCGTCTGCGCAGGACCATGATGTTCCTAAACTGCCAGAAGCCGGGCCTGATAAAGGATCCGTATGTATACAAGCCGGACTCCATAATGCTCGACCTTGAGGACGCCGTGGCCGAAAGAGAAAAGGACGCGGCGCGCTACTCGCTGTACCACGCTCTTCAGGAGATCGATTACCGGGGAGTCGAGAGAGTCGTGCGCATCAACGGACTGGACACTGACCACTGGCGTGAGGACATCAGGTGCGCCGTGGCCGGAGGCTGTGACTCGATACGCATACCGAAGACCGAGACCGCTGACGATGTGCGCACAGTTGAATACGCCATAGCCGAGGCCGAGAGAGAATTCGGAAGGCCTGTCGGAAGCGTGCTCATAATGGCGGCGCTCGAATCCGCGAGAGGAGTCATCAACGCCATGAGCATATGTGATTCCTCCGAGAGGCTGTTCGGCATAGCGCTTTCGGGCGGAGACTATTCGAGAGACCTCCAGATATCCATATCCGGGACGGGAGTTGAGTTCATGGGGGCGAGGCAGCACATGATAATAGCCGCGAAAGCCGCCAGGATACAGTGCTTCGACACTGTCTGGACAAACCTCGACGACATGGAGGGTTTCAGAAAAGAAGTTGAGATCATACACTCCATGGGGTTCGACGGGAAATCGATAGTGAACCCGCGCCAGATCCCTGTAGTGCACGAGATATACACCCCGAAAGAAAAAGACATCATTTACGCTGAAAAGGTGATCAGAGAGATAGAAGACAAGAAGGCTAAGGGCATCGGCGTGTTCACGGTAGACGGAAAGATGATAGACATCGCGTTCTACGACGGCGCGAAGAGAACGATAGCTCTTGCCAAGGCTTCAGGAGTATACAGGGGGGATCTGTAAGATGATAAACGCAGTAGGAAGAGAAATCCCGGACGAGATACTCGAGATCACCGGGAAAGAGCCTTTTCAGGGCAATTTTTACCGGGACGACAAGCCTGTGACCATGGCGGGGCCGACCATACGCCCGGTAATGAACAACGAAAAGTCCAAGCTGGTGGCGAACATACGCGAGGCTCTCGAGAAGTGCGGTGCCCATGATGGCATGACAGTATCGTTCCACCACCACTTCCGCGAAGGCGACCTCATAGTCAACATGGTGATGAAGGAGATCCACGATATGGGTCTCAAGAACATCAGGATATGCGCATCTTCGCTCGGCAAGGCGCACAGCGCTCTTGTGCCGATGATCGAAGACGGCACCATCACCGACATAGAATCCTCGGGCGTCAGAGGCGGAATAGGCGAGGCCATTTCGCAGGGCAAGCTCAAAGGTCTTGCGATAATGCGCTCTCACGGCGGACGCGTAAGATCGATATCCACGGGCGAGAGCCATATAGACATCGCCTTCATAGGAGCCCCTACCTCGGACGATTACGGCAACCTCAGGGGCATAGGCGGCAAGGCCGACTGCGGCGTGCTCAGTTATGCCATAGTGGATGGAAACCACGCCGATCACTGCGTGGCCATTACCGACTGCCTGGTGCCGTATCCGAACTTCCCTGCACACATATCGCAGACGAAGATAGACTACGTATGCGTGGTGGACGAGATCGGCATACCTTCGAAGATCGCCACCGGCGCGGCCAAGCCTACGACAGACCAGAGAAAGCTGCTGATGGCCCAGTACTGCACCGATGTGGTCGTCAATACACCGTGGTTCAAAGATGGTTTCTCATACCAGACGGGAGTCGGCGGAGCGTCGATAGCCTCGACGCAGTATCTCGCCGAGATAATGAGAGAGCGCGACATACACATGGGCTTCGGAGTCGGAGGACTGACGAAAGCCATGTGCCAGCTGCTCGACGACGGGATGGCGAGGGTCATGCTCGACGTGCAGGACTTCGACCTCGACGCCGTGCACAACCTCAAGAATGTCAATCACCACAGGATACCGGCAGCGGTGTACGCGAATCCTCTTAACAAGGGAGCGGTAGTCAACAAGCTCGATTACGTGGTGCTCGCATCACTCGAGGTGGATGTGCACTTCAACTGCAACGTCGTAGTCGGATCCGACGGGATGATCACGGGGGCCCAGGGAGGACATCCGGACACCGCACAGGGCGCGAAGTGCGCCATCGTCATATGCCCGCTCATGCAGGGGAGGATACCTGCTATATGCAGCGAGGTGACGACGGTCACTACCCCTGGAGAGAGCATAGACGTCGTGGTCACAGACTACGGAGTCGCCGTCAATCCGGCGAGGCAGGACATACTGCAGGCTCTCAGGGAAGCGGACTGCGTGCCGCTGAAGACCATCGAGGAGCTGCGCGACATCGCATACTCCATAGTCGGAGAGCCTGAGAAGGTCGAGTTCGAAGACAGGGTCGTAGGGATCATCGAGGCGCGCGACGGTACCATAATGGATGTCGTGAGACAGATAAAGGAAACGAATCAGCCGGCTGTATACAAGAGGAAAAGCAATAAAAGGAGATAGAATGGAAAAGATAAGAATGACCACTCCGCTCGTCGAGATGGACGGAGATGAAATGACAAGGATACTGTGGAAGATGATCAAGGACGAGCTTATCCTTCCGTTTGTCGACCTTAAAACAGAATATTACGATCTCGGGCTTCCGGTCCGCGATGAGACGGGTGATCAGATCACCAAAGATGCCGGCGAGGCCATCAAAAAATACGGCGTGGGCGTAAAGTGCGCGACCATCACTCCGAATGCCCAGCGTATGGACGAGTACAAGCTCCACGAGATGTGGAAGAGCCCTAACGGGACCATCCGTGCCATACTCGACGGCACGGTCTTCCGTGCGCCTATCACCATCGACGGCATAAAGCCTGTGGTGCGCAACTGGAAGAAGCCTATCACGGTAGCCCGTCACGCCTACGGAGACCTCTACAAGGGAACCGAATACCGCGTGCCTGAGAAGGGAAAGGCCGAGCTCGTCTTCACCGGAGAAAACGGCGCCGAATACCGCGAGACGGTGTACGACTTCGAGTGCCCGGGCATACTCCAGAGCATATACAACAAGGATACATCGATAGAGTCCTTTGCCCACTCGTGCTTCAAGTACGCGATCGAGACGAAGCAGGACCTCTGGTTCTCGGCGAAGGACACCATCTCGAAGAAATACGACATGCACTTCCGCGATGTCTTCCAGAAGACCTATGACGAGTGCTATAAAGAAAAATTCGAGGAGCTCGGGCTCACATACTTCTACACGCTGATCGACGATGCCATCGCACGCGTCATAAGGAGCGAGGGAGGCTTCATCTGGGCTCTCAAGAACTACGACGGAGATGTGATGAGCGATATGGTGTCGACGGCATTCGGCTCGCTCGCCATGATGACATCCGTGCTGTGCAGCCCGGACGGCAAGTTCGAATACGAGGCCGCGCACGGAACGGTAACGCGCCACTACTACAAGTATCTGAACGGCGAAGAGACCTCGACCAACCCGATGGCTACGATCTTCGCATGGAGCGGTGCTCTCAGAAAGCGCGGCGAGATGGACGGACTCGAAGAACTTCAGGCCTTCGGCGAAAAGCTCGAAGAGGCTTGCATCGATACCCTCAACGACGGCATCATGACCAAGGACCTTGTCGGACTCGTCGACGGCATGGAGGCAAAAGCCGTCCTCACGAAGGATTTCATCGCAGCCATCAGACAGCGTCTTGAGAAAAAACTGTAACGGCTGCCGGCCATGGGTATATCTGTATGCAAAACACCGCTCCTTCAGAGGGAGCTGAAGTCATACTCGGATCTGCTTGAAACCTGCGGGCTCCGCGACGAAGGCGATGCGGACATCATCGCGCTGATGACGGATGATGACGGAAGAACGGAGGCCTGCGGCGCTCTGGCTGGGCACACGATCAAGCAGCTCGCTGTGAGACCGGACTGCGAAGGCCGGGGCGGGATGGCAGCCGTCCTTACCGCACTCATATCCGAGGCCGCGGCAGAGGGGAAGAACAGATTGTTTCTGTGCACGAAGCCGCAGAACCTCAGCATGTTCCGCTCGCTGGGTTTTCACGAAGTCATAGAAACGGAAGAAGCTGCCCTGCTCGAGAACAGGAGGGACGGCCTGGAGAACTTCCTGGAGTCCATCCCGAAGTACGGAGGAAAGTGCGGCTGCGTAGTGTGCAACTGCGACCCGTTCACGCTGGGACACAGGCATCTTATAGAATATGCCGCATCGCACTGCGATCAGCTCTATGTTTTCGCGGTATCCGAGAAGGGCTCGACGTTCAGTCCCGAAGAGCGGCTCGAAATGATAAAAAAAGGCACAGCGGACATAAAGAACTGCCATGTGTTCGAAAGCGATATGTATCTGATATCCCGTGCGACCTTCCCCGCGTATTTCATACGGGACGAGGAGCATGCGGAATCGGTGAAGTCAGATCTCGACATAGAGCTCTTCTGCAGGAGGATAGCTCCCGCGCTCGGCATAAGCGTGCGCTTTGCCGGAGAAGAGCCTTTTTCGGCGGTCACCCGCGCGTATAATGACCGCATGAAGGAACTTCTCCCGTCTCATAGTATAGAATTCTGCGAGATACCGCGGCTGGACGGGATCAGCGCGGGAAAAGTGAGAAAGCTCATCGAAGCCGGTGAGATCGAAAAGATAAAAGACATGATGCCGGAGACCAGCTATGAAGTCATACAGCGTAGATCTTGAGCAGATGCTTGCCGCCCGCGAAAGAAGGGCAGCGATACAAAGCAGGATGCTCAGCGGAGCGGACGCAAACGTCTGCCTGGTCTGCCTGACGCTGAACATTGCCGGCGATGTCAAGCGGACCCCGATGACGAAGATGCTTTTCGATCACGGGGTGCAGGCGTTCGAGGCTCTCGGCCTCGGCATAAGGGACAGTCTCATGACCGATGAAGCGACCGGAAGCGAAGCCTTCTGGCTGCTCGACGAAGAGGGGGAGAGAATAAAGCCTCTTCTGGTGTCGATAGAGGATTCATTCCCGGCTGCGAGGCTGTTCGACTTCGATCTGATCATGCCGGGAGGAGCCAAGCTCTCCAGGAAAGAAGCGAGAAAATGCCTCATATGCGGCGCCCCGGCGGCGGAATGCGCCAGGAGCCGCAGACACGGCCTTGATCAGGTCAAAAAAGCGACCGGAGGTCTGCTTGCGGGGTTCTGCGCCGGAAAGCTGGCGGAGGCCGCACGAGATTCGCTTCTGGATGAACTGAGGACGACTCCCAAGCCGGGACTCGTAGACATGAACAACAACGGATCGCACTCCGATATGGATGCGGCAATGTTCGAAAGAAGCGCGGAAGCGCTGGTGCCGTATTTTGAAGACGCCGCCCGCATGGGCATGGACGGCTGCGGCATGAGGGCTCTCAGGGATAGGGGGCTCCAAGCTGAGAAGGAGATGTTTGCCGCTACCGGCGGCGTGAATACGCACAAGGGACTGATCTATTCGATGGGCCTCTTGCTTGCGGGGATGGGCAGATGCCTGAGAGATGGAGGAAAGTGCACGGAGCACGCGTCTGCTCTTGCGCGCGAGGATGCCTGCTCTCAGCTCGAATCATCCAGGTCCGCACCTGTGACGAACGGGGGCAGGGCATACAGCCGCTACGGCGCAAAGGGAGCCACCGGAGAAGCAGCTGCGGGCTTTCCCGGCGCTCTGTACTGCTTTTCGCGTCTGATACACTACAGGCAGAAGGGGTGCGGAGACGCGGCAGCCCTGGCCCTGTGCGATTCGATGACGGAGCTCGAGGATACGAACCTGCTGCGCAGGGGCGGGCCTGAAGGGCTGAGATACGTAAGGGAATCGGCGGCGCGCATATCCGTGATGCCGCCTGAAGAACGGATAAAGGAACTGTACGGACTGGACAGGGAGCTTATAAGCCGCGGACTGTCGCCCGGAGGCAGCGCCGACATGCTGGCTCTTGCGCTTCTGCTTGAGCGCTGGCGGGCCCTGAGCGTCAGCAGCGTGTAAAACCATAAGGAGGAAAAACGGCACGATGAAGGTGATACCGAGTGACGAAAAGACCAACGTATTATCGAGGATCGCAGAACTGCTCGACCCGGGCAGTTTCATGGAAATGGGCGAGCGCGTATCGGCCAGGTATACCGAGTTTTATCACCCTGATTCCGTCGTTGAGTCGGACGGCGTGGTGACCGGCTACGGTACGATAAACGGCAGGCTCGTCTTTGTCTATGCCCAGGACGGGGAAGTCATGGGAGGCACTTTCGGCGAGCAGCACGGACGCAAGATAGTCGATCTTTACGAGCGTGCCATGAGAGCCAAGGCTCCGGTCATCGGACTGCTCGACTGCGCGGGCTTCCGCATAGAAGAAGGACTTGACGGTCTTTACCAGTTTGCAAAACTGTACAGGATACAGACAAAGGCATCGAAGAAGATCCTTCAGATCGCGGCTGTCATCGGGCAGTGCGGCGGAGGGATGTCCATAGCAGCCCAGATGTCCGACTTCCTTTATATAGAGAAGGACAGGGGCAGCATATTCGTGAACCCGCAGGGCGTAGTCGGAAACGCCATAGGCGACAATCCTTATGTCATGGCGCTCGACGACGGCGAGCTGGAATGGGAAGAGATCATGGAGAATATACGCACTGTCGTAGACATGCTCCCTTCGAGCAGCGATTTCGTGCCTGAGATCATCGAGGTCAGCGATGAAGAACTCAACCGCAGCTGCGACGGCATACAGGACATGCTCGGAGACGGCAAAGCCATACTCAGGGAACTGTCGGACGACGGCAGATTCCTCGAGTACAGAGGCACCAGGGGACGCAGCATGATAACGGGCTTCATCCGTATAGCAGGGCAGACTGTCGGTGCGGTTGCCTGCAACGAATTCGAAGGACGCAAGCGCATCTCTGCCGCCGGCTGCAACAAAGCGGCCGCACTAATAAACATGTGCACGAGGTTCCACCTCCCGCTCCTGACCATCACGGATACGGAAGGCTATAAGACGGATTCTGCAACGGAGACCTTCCTTCCGGCGGCAGCCGGCAGGATGCTGACGGCGCTGACTTCATCGGATGTGCCGAAGCTCAATCTCGTGACGGGATCTATAGTCGGAAGCGCGTACAGCATGATGAATTCAAAAGGACTCGGGGCAGACTACGTGTTCATGTGGGACAGCGCGAACGTCAGTATAGTCGAGCCTCGTCAGGCCACGGAGGTCATATTCGGCAGATGGACGTCCGAACTCGAGCAGCAGTACCGCGACACTCAGTCGAGCGCCATGGCTCTTGCGAGGCACGGTTTTGTGGACAAAGTGATAGCGCCTGAGGATTCCAGAAAATATCTCATAGGAGCACTTGAGGTGTTCACAAACAGCAGCAGGTGATGGCATGGGTTTAGGAGCGATCTTCAAAACAGCGCTTTTGTATACGCTTATCGGCATGGGCACGGTCTTCTGTGTGCTCATGTTCATATCGGTATGTATATGGCTGCTGGGACTGGTCTGCGGACCGGAAAAAGAGAAAGAGGAAGGCGGTGCGGCAGCAGCCGCGGAGCCTGCAGCGGCTGAGGGCATAAGGCCGGAGGTCGTTGCTGCCGTCACGGCGGCGATACATCAGCATCTGAAGGACGAAGGCATGGACGAAGGCTACGTCGTAAGGAATGTACGGAGGGCAACATGGAGACATACATCGTAAGGGTAAACGGAGAAGAGTTCGAGGTCGAAATAGAAAAGAAGAGCGGCTCATCCGCTCCTTCGGCGGCTCCGGCAGAGCCTGCCCCTAAGAGATCAGGAGGAAAGACGAAAGGAGTTCCTGTCGTATGCGGTACGGCGGGCTCGGTCTACAAGATCATCGTCCACGAAGGAGAGCATGTCATGAGCGGGGATACGATGATCGTGCTCGAGGCCATGAAGATGGAGATACCTGTGGTAGCTCCTAAAGAAGGCACGGTCGCCGGGATCCTCGTCTCGGAGGGTGAGACCACAGCATCAGGCCAGACCGTGGCTTACGTGGAATAATACCGGGAGGCAGGACGATGGGTGACACCTTGCTGAATCTGGCTCATCAGACCGGCTTCTTCAGCCTGACGGCCGGCAACGTGATAATGGTTGCCGTCGCTCTTGGATTGCTGTATCTTGCCATTGCCAGACAGTATGAGCCTCTGCTGCTCCTGCCGATATCCTTCGGCATGCTGCTGGTAAATCTCTACCCTCCGATAATGGAGGAAGGCGGGCTGTTATACTTTTTCTTCAAGCTCGACGAATGGACCATACTGCCGTCTCTCATATTCCTGGGGGTCGGTGCGCTCACGGATTTCGGACCTCTGATCGCAAATCCGAAGAGCTTCCTGCTGGGAGCTGCGGCGCAGTTCGGAGTGTTCGGAGCCTTCCTGCTTGCTATGCTGATGGGCTTCAATGAAGCACAGGCGGCGGCGGTCAGCATCATAGGAGGCGCCGACGGACCGACGTCGATCTTCCTGGCTATGAAGCTCGGACAGAAGGATCTTATGGGACCTATCGCCGTTGCGGCGTACTCATACATGTCTCTCGTTCCGATAATACAGCCGCCTATAATGAAGGCGCTTACAACGGAAGAAGAGCGGAAGATAAAAATGGAGCAGCTGAGAGAAGTGACGAAGAAGGAGCGCATACTCTTTCCTGTCATAGTCACCATAGTCGTATGCGTGCTGCTGCCTTCGACAGCGCCTCTGATCGGGATGCTGATGCTGGGAAATCTGTTCCGCGAGAGCGGAGTCGTGCGCCAGCTGCAGGATACCGCATCAAACTCTCTAATGTACATAGTGGTCATACTTCTGGGAACATCGGTCGGGGCAACGACAAGCGCCGAGGCCTTCCTGAAGTGGACGACCATCAAGATAGTTATTCTCGGGCTGATAGCTTTCAGCTTCGGGACGGCGGCCGGAGTGCTCTTCGGCAAGCTCATGTGCAGGCTGACGCACGGAAAGATCAATCCGCTCATAGGCTCGGCGGGAGTCTCGGCGGTGCCGATGGCGGCCAGGGTATCCCAGAAAGTAGGCGCAGAAGCCGATCCTTCGAACTTCCTGCTCATGCATGCGATGGGGCCTAACGTAGCCGGAGTAATCGGAACGGCAGTAGCCGCCGGAGTATTCATGGCGATCTTCGGAGTGTGACGGAGGACCGGAAATGGGAAAGAAACTTAAGATAATGGAGACGGCTATAAGGGACGGACAGCAGTCGCTCATAGCGACGAGGATGCCGTTCAGCGACATGGAGCCCGCGCTCGCCCTTATGGACGATGCCGGCTATGACGCTGTAGAATGCTGGGGCGGCGCCACGTTTGACGCATGCATCAGGTTCCTCGACGAGGATCCGTGGGAAAGGCTCAGAAAGCTGAGAGATGCCATGCCGAAAACGAAGCTCCAGATGCTGCTGAGAGGACAGAACCTTCTCGGATACAGGCACTACTCCGATGACGTGGTCGATTATTTCGTCAAAAAGTCCATCGACAACGGCATAGACATAATAAGGATATTCGATGCGCTGAACGATCTGCGCAATGTGGAGACGGCCGTAAGGTCGGCGAAGGAGTACGGCGGTCACGCCCAGGTTGCGATGTCATACACCATAGGCGAGCCGTACACGCCTGAGTACTGGAAGGACCTGGCTCTCCGCATACAGGATCTGGGCGCGGATTCCATCTGCGTAAAGGACATGGCGGGTCTGATGCTTCCGGATGCGGCGGCTGAGATGGTATCGATGCTCAAAGCGAATCTTGAGATACCTGTCCATCTGCACACGCACTGCACGAGCGGCGTAGCGCCTATCACCTATTACAGGGCGGTGCTTGCCGGAGCCGACTGCATCGATACGGCGATATCGCCGTTCTCGGGAGGGACCAGCCAGCCGGCCACGGAGGTCATGGTCGAGACCTTCAGAGGCACTGAATTCGATACCGGCCTGGACATGGGAGTGCTCGAGAAGATAGCTGCGCACTTCCAGACCGTAAGGGATGCCGCTCTCAAAAGCGGACTCATGAATACGAAGGTGCTGGGAACGGACATCAAGACGCTTATCTATCAGGTGCCGGGAGGCATGCTCTCGAACCTGGTGTCTCAGCTTAAGGAACAGAACGCCGAGGACAAATACCTCGATGTGCTCCAGGAGGTGCCGCGCGTCAGGAACGATCTGGGCATGCCGCCTCTTGTGACTCCTTCGTCGCAGATAGTAGGCACCCAGGCGGTGCTGAATGTACTGATGGGCGAGAGATACAAGATCCTGTCCAAAGAAACGCAGGAGATACTGAAGGGCAGATACGGACGGACTCCGATGCCTGTTTCGCCTGATCTTCTGGCGAAGATAGATGAGAGCGAAAGGATCACATGCCGGCCTGCCGATCTTCTGGAGCCTGAGCTCGGGAAGCTGGAAGAGGAGGTCGGAGAGTATAAAGAGCAGGACGAGGACATCCTGACTTACGCTCTGTTCGGACCGGTGGCGCTCGAGTATTTCAGAAGGAGAGCCGCCCTTAGAAACGGTGTCGATCCGGACGCGATCGACATGAAAAACAAGTCATACCCCGCGTAGAACGAGGAGAAAACGATGCTAAAAACGATCGGTATTATGGGCGGCATGGGGCCCGCTGCGACAGTGGACCTGATGAGCAGGATCGTCAGCATGACGGACGCCGCCTCCGACCAGGAACACATCCCGATGATAGTGGATTCAGATACCAGGATACCAGACCGCACGGAGGCGATCCTGGGAAGAGGGGAAAGCCCGCTGCCTGAGATGCTTGCAAGCGCAAAAAGGCTCGAAGCGGCAGGAGCCGACTTCATAGTTGTTGCGTGTCATGCCGCTCACTATTATCTGCCGGAGATAAAAAAACAGATAGGCATCCCCGTAATCGATATGCCTGAAGAGGTCGCAAAACTGCTGAAGATGAAGGGCGTGAACAAAGCTGCTGTCCTGGCAACGGACGGCACGGTCCGGAGCGGACTCTACGGCGCCGCTTTGGAGCGCTTCGGCATACAGGCCGTGTATCCTGATGAGGACCAGCAGAAGACGGTAATGTCGCTGGTCTATGAATATGTCAAAAAAGGATACACGGATCCGGCGGATTTTCCGCGCGAAGAAATAACAGGTATAATAGGAGACCTGAGCAGTCAGGGGGCTGAGGTGCTTCTTCTGGCAAGCACGGAGCTTCCTATCGCGTTCAGCATAATGGGACTGAGATCGAGCGCCTTCATAGACCCGACCGTTGTCCTCGCCAAATCGGCGATAAGGACTGCGGGAGCGAAACGCAAAAAAGGCCGGTGATACAGATGACAGTAAAAGAAACAACCATTACAGAAGGACATGTCTCAGAGAAGCTGGAAACGAGAGACCTTGTACTTATAGCCCAGTGCGCTGCGATGATGACGGTATGTTCATGGATATCCGTCCCTGCGGCGGTCCCTTTTACGATGCAGACATTCGGAGTATTCATGGCCATAGGCCTGCTCGGCGGAAAAAGAGGGACAGCTGCTGTGGCCGTATATCTGCTGCTCGGAGCAGCCGGCCTGCCTGTCTTTTCGGGTTTCACCGGAGGCATAGGACATATAATGGGACCGACCGGAGGCTATCTTATAGGCTTTCTGTTCTCTGCGCTCGTTATGTGGCTTACAGAACATTTCTTCGGCAGGAGCATGCGCGTCCTCGTCATATCGATGTTCGCGGGCCTTGCAGTATGCTACGCTTTCGGTACCGCGTGGTTCGTCATTTCGGGAGCGAAAGGCAGCGGCGGCACGGGACTCATGGCGGCGCTTTCGCTCTGCGTTTTCCCCTACATCATCCCGGACATTATCAAGATCGCTCTTGCGGCGCAGCTGACCAGACGGCTGAGACCTTATGTGGCGTGATGATCCCATGCTTCAGAATTTCATTATCTGCGTAAACGCCGTCATACCGTCGGCCATATATCTGATCATCGGAATCATACTCAGGGTGTCGGGTGCAGTCACGGAAGAACAGGTGCGCAAGTTCACCCACGTGGTGTTCATCGCGCTCTATCCGTTTATAATGTTCGACAATCTTTACGGTAAGAATATAGCCGAAAACATGGACATGAAGCTCGGGCTGTACGCCGTGGGCTTCACGCTGCTGCAGTTCGCACTGTCGTGGGTCTTTGTGGTGCGCATCGAAAAGGACAACTACGAAAGAGGCGCCATGATACAGGCGCTGTACCGAAGCAATTACGTGCTGATGGGTTTTCCGATTGCTGTCAATCTGTTCGGAAAGGGCAATATCACGGCGGTAGCCATCATCATGATGCTGGTCGTGCCGTTCTACAATATATCTGCGGTAATTCTCTTTGAGACTTTCCGCGGAGGCAGGGTGGACATAAAGAAGATGATCAGGAAGATAATGACGAATCCTATCATCGACGGAGGCATCGCTGCATTCATAGTTATGGCGCTAGGGATAAAGCTGCCGTCGGCTGTGGAGATGACGGTGAGCTCGCTGTCCGATGCGACATCTCCGATCGCTATGATACTCCTCGGCGCGGCTCTTAATATCGAAGGCTTCAAAAGCGACCGCACGCGCATAGTCATATGCACGCTCGGCAAGCTCGTCGTGTTCCCGGCGTTCGGCATCGCGGGGGCGGTGTTTTTAGGGATCACGGGAGTGCAGCTGATAGCGGTCACGCTCATGGTCGCGGCTCCGGTGGCCCTCGCGTCGTACGCGATGGCAAGCTCAATGGGAGGCAACGGAGAACTGGCCGGAGAACTGGTCGTGATCACGACCATATGCTCCTGCTTCACGATACCTCTGTTCCTGTTCATTCTCAAAACGAACGGACTTTTCTGACGCGGAGCCGGTCCGGCACTGGGGTTCACAATTTGTTTATTCGCGGAACAATTAGGTTAATTTAATAACAATACTTGAGCCATAAGCTGTCCTTATGATACCTATTCGGAGGCAAGGCCCGCAAGCCGTTCCTGATCGTCTATGCGCTGGTCGCGATCCTCGGAGCGACGATGGATCTCGGGGTCATATGGGAGGTCGCAGAGACTTTCAACGGACTCATGGCCATACCTAACCTTATAGCTGTATTCCTGCTCTCGGGCACAGTTGTCAGACTGATAAAGAACTACTTCAGCGATGAGGAATACATCCCGTATCACGAGCAGGAAAAAATGCTCAAAGAAAACAAACAGTAAGAGAACGATTCAAAGGGGATTAGATGAATACACAGAGGATCAAAGTGCTGCTTGCGGCAATAGATAACGGCAGCCTGACAAAAGCGGGACAGATCTGCGGATACACGCAGTCGGCAGTCACGCAGATGATGCACGCGATGGAAGAAGATACCGGCTTCCCTCTGCTGATAAAGAACAACAAGGGCGTGGAGGCGACGCGCGAGATGAAGATGCTCATGCCTACCATGAGGCAGATCATCAACCTCGAAGAGAAGCTCGAACAGGAAAAGGCTGAGATCCTCGGCATACACAAGGGGACCATACGCATAGGCTCGTTCGTCAGCACATCGGTCAACTGGATCCCTCAGGTGCTCGAATATTTCAGCGGGAACCATCCTGAGGTGGAGTTCCAGATCGAGGAATGCGGACACGAAGAGATGCTGCAAGGCCTGAACGACGGGACGCTGGACATAGCGCTCATGAGCGATCCGCACAATCCTGCGATAGAGTTCATCCCTGTCACCGAAGATCCGCTGATGGTGGTGTTCACAGACAGGTACGGGCTCGGTTCATACGATTATGTGCCTGTCGATGTCCTGAAGGACTATCCTTTCATAATGACCTACAGGACTTATGACATAGATCCTCATCTTGTCTTCGAGAAAGCGGGTTTCATGCCGGAGGTCAGGTATTATTCAAAGGACGATCTGGCTGTGCTCTCGATGGTGCAGAGAGGGCTCGGGCTGGCGATACTGCCTGAACTTACGCTTGAGGAATTCCCCGGGACTTATGAAGCGAGGATGCTCGAGCCGGAAGCATACAGGACGCTCGGCATAGGAATCAGGTCGATGAAAGAGGCAGGCCCATTGAGCCGCGCGGTCATAAGCTATATCAGAGAGAACATCCGCTGAGGTGATGCGCCGGATCACGCATAAAATAAAAAAGATGGCTTCGATCAGATGATCAGCCATCTCTTCTTGTGCTTTCAGTGATCCGTCCGGAATTAGTTCTTCTTTACGGATGGAAGTCTCTTCTCGATCTCATAAGAAATGATCGCCGAAATTGCGAATACTCCGATTCCTACTGCCATGATGTTGCCTCCTTATATTATCTCTTATCGTTATGCAGAGTGTTGGTGAATTCTCTCTGCTCTTTGGTTCGATGTAAATATAGTCCCTGCCGGGTGATCAGTAAAATGGATTTTTCTAATGTCTGACATTAATTTAACTAATGGCGGTTAATTAATTAACGAAGAGAAGAAGGGTGACATTATGTTACAATCAGTTCAGTTTATTGCGCTCGCAAGGAGGAGAAAGAACAATTGACTGCGGGACTTATTATAATGGCGGTGCTGCTGGGATTCGGACTTGCGATGGACGCATTCAGCGTTTCGCTTGCGAACGGACTGGCAGACAGGGGCATGTCAGCAGGAAGAGCGGTCACTATCGCAGGGACATTCGCGCTCTTTCAGTTCGCGATGCCGCTCATCGGGTGGATGTTCGTGGTATATGCAAGGGAGAAGCTGGAATGGTTCCAGCCCCTGATACCGTGGATCGCCTTGCTTCTCCTTCTGTACATCGGCGGCAAGATGATCCTGGACGGCGTCAGAGAAAACCGGGAAACAGGGAAAGCGGAGAAAGCGGAGAAGGCGGATACTGATGCAGAGGCCGGTCCGGTAAAGAAGCTCGGCAACGGCGAACTGCTGCTTCAGGGGATCGCGACTTCAATAGACGCCCTTTCTGTAGGATTCACTACCGCGGGGTACCCTTTTGCGAAGACGCTGTTTTCATCGATGATCATCGGCGCGATCACCTTCATCGTATGCATCTTCGGGCTGCGTATAGGGCGCAGGCTGGGGACGCTGCTTGCGGGCAAGTCCTCGATACTGGGCGGCGCGATACTGATAGGGATAGGCCTGGAGATATGGATAACAGGAGTTTTGGTATAGAAAAAGACTGCCCCGAACGGCTGATTGTGACGGGGAAACTACAGATTATCTACAAGTTCCTTTCTCACAAACATCACGAATTCAACATATTGGAGGGTTAATATAATGGCGAACAGAGAATAATGAACTCTGAAACCTCCATATAACAATTTTCCATATAATACCTAAGACAATACGGCAAAAGAGACGACACCCGGTCGTCTCTTTTGTTCTATACAGAGTATTCTTTTGTATGAGTCTATTCGGTCCTCAGCGCAACTACCGGATCCTTTCTGGCCGCCATGCCTGACGGTATGAGTCCGGCTATGAAGGTCAGGAATATGCTTATCAGGACGAGCGCCATTCCGCCGGCTGCAGGCAGTACCGCCTTCAGTGCAGATATGTTCGTGAGGCCGATGAGTATGTGATTGATCGGTATCAGCAGCAGCAGGCTCACCCCTATGCCTATCAGACCGGCGCATAGTCCGATGATGATGGTCTCGGCGTTGAATATGCGCGAGATATCCTTCTTGGACGCTCCGATCGCACGAAGTATTCCGATCTCCTTGGTACGCTCGAGCACGGAGATATATGTTATGACTCCGATCATGATCGAGGATACGACCAGAGATATGGCCACGAAGGCTATGAGCACGTAGCTGACTGCGTTGGTGATCTTCTTGACGGAGTTGATGAGCACTCCGGTGATATCCGTGTAACTGATCACTTTGTCTTCTTCGCCGGCCTTCTGCATGTCATCGTTGTAGTCGTCGATGAATTTCAGGAAGGCTTCCTTCGACTCGAAATCCTTGAGATAGAAGGACATGGTATCAGGCTTGTCGAGTTCGGCATATCCGAGCTTTCTGAGGTTGCGGTCGTAGCTTGCCTCCTGGCCGCCCGAAACGTATGCTGTGATGAGCCTTGTGATCTCATCCTCGTTCATCTTCATGGTGAACGCATCGGCGATGCCCGCCGGATCGACGTTGAACTGCTTGCCGACCGCCTCAGCCGCCTTTCCGAGCGCAGG
>JAFRFA010000116.1:0-5863 GCA_017434585.1 Mogibacterium sp.
AAAGCGGCTGAAGCTTCCAAAGCAGGACAGAGCATCTATGAGTATGACCGTGATTCGAAGCCTGCAAAGGCGTATGAGGAACTGACGAAGGAGGTGTTGAGGCTTGCCGAAAGAGAAAAGCGTAGAGATGAGACTGCCATCGCTCGATGAGCTGTTTTCATCACAGGAGGAAAGAGACGATGCGAAGCTGAAACGCATATACGAGATACCTCTTGAAGAGATAGATTCGTTTCCTGACCATCCTTTCAAGGTCCAGGACGATGAGGACATGATGAATCTGGTCGAATCGATCAAATCGAATGGCATACTCACCCCGGCTACTGTCAGGAAAAAGGAAAACGGCAGATACGAACTCATATCCGGGCACAGACGCATGAGAGCCTGCGAGCTTGCAGGCATAGAAAAGCTCAGGTGCGAAATCGTGGATATGACAAGGGACGAGGCGTGTGTGTATATGGTCGAATCGAACTTCCAAAGGACGAAGATTCTTCCAAGCGAGAAGGCATTCGCATATAAGATGCGGCTTGAGGCGATGAAGAGATTGCCGGGGAGGCCTGCTAAAAATTCTACCCCACTGGGGCAGAATTTAAAGGGAACAGTATCAATTGATAGGTTGGGTCAGGAAGTTGGTGATAGCAGCAGCCAGATTCAGAGATATATCCGTCTCACTGAACTGATTCCAGAAATCCTTGATCTGGTTGATGAAGGAAGGATCGCTCTCAGACCGGCAGTTGAGCTTTCATATATACCAAGACTTACACAGGGGTATATCTGGGAGTGCATGGAGATGGAGCAGTGTACTCCGTCCCATAATCAGACCAGAAGAATGCGCCAGATGTGCGAAGAAGGCAAGCTCACAACTGAAGCTATAGAGGCAATAATGCTTGAGGAGAAGCCTAACCAGAAGGAACGGATCGTGCTGCAGGGCGACAGATTCAGCAGACTGTTTCCGCCGGATCTGCCAATATCCAAGCGCGAGGACTATATTGCAGCCGCTATGGAATACTACGGCAGGCACAGACAGAAGCAGCGTGAAAGAGATGATGCGAGGTAATGTGTCCCGCATGCAATAATAAGCATTTGCAATGTGGACACATTTTCCCGTCTCCTCCCCTGTAACCCCTCCTCTGTAACTACCAGTTACTGACCGAAGAAGATAATATTATTATAACAATCGCAATATCCTGACATATCGGCGTTCAAGTCAAAACTGACCTGAGCGCCTTTTTTCGTGTCCGGATTTACGGGAAAGGACGATCTATGACAAACGACAAAGACAGAAAAGACAACCCTGACGTGATCATGTGCACGGATGAGGCGGGCATGCAGCTGTACCTCAGCGAGAAGGCAGCGAACAGGCTCTCGTGGATCCTCACAGGAGTCCTGATCCTGATCAGCATGCCGGTGTTCATCCTCGCATTCATGTCGATCTGAAACGAGAAAGGAGAAACAACGCAATGACAGTTAAGAAACACAAAGGCGCTGCATGGCGCCTGCTGAACATGACGCTTGCCCTGGCCATGTCGCTGGGGATGATCCTGCCTATGACGCTGGATTCCTTTGCGGCCTTCAGCGGCAAAGTGGGCAGCAGCTACACAGTTCACTGGTACCGTGTCATGGACTATGGTCCCGGTGATGGCGGCTACAGCAACGCAGCCAAGTGTGATCTCGGAGATGACATCGGGAGCCGCTATTCGATCTGCGTTCAGCCGGACAAGACAGCTCCGGTATGGTCCGGTGATCACACCAAGACCGTAACGGTGGACAAGGTGGTCACCGATGCTACGGATACCGGCAAATGGAATGCGATGAGAAACATCGTGTATTACTCGCCGACTTACCCGGGCTTCAAGAAGAATATCGAAGGGATCAAGCAGTTCTACTTCGGTGATGAAGACAAGGACTTCGGAGTAGCACACCTTGCTCTTGCATGGGTGTATGCAGGAAGGCCTGATGATCTTCCGACCTGGAACGGTACACATGCTTCTGCCTGCGGGGAGGTCTGGAAAAGAGCAAAGGCGCTTGCCAATGCGCTTTATGACACGAACGCAGACTTTGACGAAGCAGTCCCTGACAGCTTCAAGATCTTCATCTGCTATATGTCCGGAGTACAGGACATGGTAGTCGGATATCTGGAGGCTCCGGGACACCTCAACATGAAGAAGGTCAGTAACCGTACTTCCATCACAAACGGAAACACCTGCTACTCCATCGCAGGAGCAGTCTACACCGTCTACGACAAGAACGGAGCTGCAGCCGGTACGCTCACTCTTGATGCTAACGGTAACAGCAATACCATAGACCTGGCAGAGGGCAACTACACGGTCAAAGAGACCACGGCGCCTCCGGGCTATGCAAAGGACACCGGGACATATTCTGTCAAGGTGGTGTCCGATGAGACCACGACCTTCACGGCAAAGGATGAACCAATCACTGATCTGATCGATCTCATGCTCACGAAGAATCCTGTGGGTTATCCGCATGACCATGGAGAAGGTGATGCCACCCTGGCAGGCGCAGTATATGAATTCAAGTTTTATGGCGGTCAGTACAGCACAGCAGCTCAGGCTGAAGCATCGAACAAGCTGCTCGGGACATGGAACCTTGTGACAGATGCCAACGGAAAGATCTCCGGTCAGAATCCTGTTACGGCAGAAGGCTATCCAAGCGGAGCGTTCTACAGGGACAAGGACAATAAGATCTGTTTTCCTCTCGGCACTTATGTGATCCGTGAGGTCAAAGCACCTGAAGGCTATCTTGTCAATGATGCCAAGCTGGTGGTGCATATCACTGAGGACGGAACGGACAATCTTCATGTGAAGACCTACAACGAGTCCATCAAGGGAGATGACACCATAAAGCGCGGCGGAGTAAAGCTCGCCAAGATCGACAATGACCTCGATGAGGCATATGCCCAGGGCGATGCGACTCTGCAGGGCGCTGAGTTCACGATCTATAACCAGTCCGTCAATTCCGTGATGGTAGGCGGCAGAGAAATCGCAAAGGGCGAGGCTGCACTTGTGATCACTACCAACGCCGACGGTATCGCAGCAAGCGGCAGCCATGATCTGCCTTACGGATCCTATCTCGTGAAGGAGACGAAGCCTTCCAAGGGATATCTTCTCAACACAGAATGGAGCAGAGCCTTCAGGATCAGAGAGGACGGAGTCATCGTTGATCTTACTGAAGACAAGGTCAGAGAGGCCGTCATCCGCGGCGGAGTACAGATCATCAAGAGAGATAAGGAGATCCAGAAGTCCGAGCTTCTCGGCGGAGCTCATCTCGATGAGATCGTATTCACAATCAAGAACGTATCCGGCAAGGATGTAGTAGTCAGAAAAGACCTCAATAACAAGACCGACAAGGTCAACTGGAAAAAGCTCGAATCCAAGAGCGGCATGTTCGAGGACGGCAGCATCAAGAGAGTCCATACAGGACAGGACGTCGGCAAGATCGTTACTCACTGGAACGAAGAGAAGAAGGCATATACTGCCGAGACACTTGCGGATGATCTTCCTTACGGAACTTATACTATCCGCGAGTCAAAGACAAACGAGTCGTACCAGCGTACAGACAAGACGGAGCACATGTTTACCATCCGTGAGGATGGAGTCATCGTTGCTTACGATGATACTAATAACGAGATCGCTCTGACTTTCGATGACTATGTGTACCGCTCCGATGTTCAGGGCACAAAGATCGCCGATTCCACTTCGGAAAGATTCAGCTATGTGCCGTTCAAGATCATCTCTGTAACGAATGGTGAGACTCATGTAGTCGTAACTGACGCAAACGGATTCTTCTCCACAAAGGACAGAAGAAGTGCAGGCGACCTCGATGAGGATGAGGACGCGGACACTGCGAGAAAGCAGAACCCGTTCGATGATCTTCTCGAAGCCAAGGACATCAAGACAAAGGATCTTGAGAAGAGAAAAGACGATATCCTGCACGGAGTATGGTTCGGTACCGGCGAGTTCGGAAGCAAGGCTGCAATGGACAGCAGGTTCGGAGCCCTGCCGTTCGACTCATATATCCTCGAAGAGATGCCATGTGAGCATAACGAAGGATATATCCTTCAGAGATTCTACTTCACGGTAGACCAGAAGTCCCAGAACGGATTTGTGGATCTTGAGACCATCACGGATGATGTTCCTGAGATAGGGACCACTGCATCCGTTAATGGCAAGAACACAGAGATCTGCCCAAACAAAGAGATCACGCTCATCGATGAGATCGAGTATAAGAACCTGAAGAAGGGCGAGACCTATACAGCGAAGGGCCGCCTGATGGATAAGAAGACCGGCAAGGTCTGCAGGGACGCTAAAGGCAATGAGATCACTGCTGAGCAGGAATTTGTAGCCCGCACAAGCAATGGCAAGGTCAAAGTCACCTTCAAGTTCGACGGCAACCTGCTTTTCGGCAAGGAAACCGTAGTTTTCGAGAAGGTATACGACTCTGCAGGCAGCATAGCTGCGAAACACGAGGACATCGAGGATGAAGGCCAGACTGTAACCTGGGAAAAGATGAAGCCATCGTATGAGATGTACAAGATCCGTACCACAAAGGCTCCATCAAAGGGAGATAAGTACGGATTCTTCGCACAGGATGAAGTGGAATACGAAGTCCATGTGGAGAACACCGGCAACGTTGCTCTGACTATGGATGTGTCCGATCAGTTCACTCAGAACCCTGAATACTTCACAGTCCCTAAGCTGAAGGACGTCAAGTTCGACGGTGAAGGAACATGGAACAACAAACCGGGAGCTGCAAAGGCAGAGCAGACAGTGGCGTCTGAAGAAGAGTCTGATGAAGACATCACCGAAGATGCTGATGTCGATGATGAGGACGAAGATGCTGATGCCGAGGACTCTGACGAAGATTCAGACGATGAGGATGAGGACTCCGCTGTTGATGAAGACGAGGATGCTGCTGAAAAGACTGAGGCTAAGTCTGAGGATAATAAGCAGACCAAGGATCCTCAGCGTATCGCGAATATAACCCTGAATCCTGGAGAGAAGGCAGTCGTGACTTATACGGCAGTCGTAAGCGACAGCGCAAAGGAGTACCTCGCAGCCAAGGCCAAGGATTCCGACTCCCTTGACAAGAAGGGCAACGACACCAATCGCGTTTATCAGGCCAACAAGACTAACGACAAGGACGGCTACTGGAACACTGCAAAGTGTGACAACGTGACTTATCCTAACCCGGATAATCCGGATGAGCCGGGAACGCTCGAGCCTAAGGACGATGTGGCCCAGACTCCGGTCCAGAAGCCTGAAATCGGCACGACGCTCACAGGCGACAAGAAAGCCAAGGTAGTCGATCCGTGCAAGGAGACGAAGCTCACCGACACAGTCGAGTACAAGGCACTGGATCCGTCCAAGTGGTATATCCTCGAAGGAACCCTGATGGTCAAGGACACGGGCGATCCGCTCGTTGAGCATGGCCATGAGGTCACTGTCTGGAGCGAGCCATTCCAGCCTAAGAAAAAGAAAGGCAAGGTGAAGGTCACTTTCACGATCGACACCACCAATCTCAAGGGTAAAGAGCTCGTAGCCTTCGAAACTGCATACAGACTGAACGGCTACAAGAAGGGCGATGATCTCTCCAAGACCACCATGACCAAGGTGGCCGAGCACAAGGATCTCAAGGACGAAGGTCAGACCGTAAAGGTCAAGAACGGCCCGGTAGTCAGCCCTCCGCCTAAGACAGGCGACAACACGATGCTCTGGCTCTATGGAGGAGTCTTTACAGCGGCGATGAGCGCACTGTTTGCCTTTGTTATAAAGGAATTCCTTAGAAGGCGCAGACAGGCCAGAGAAGACGCTGAGATGTTTGCCTGATAAAGGCTGAAACGAATAAA
>JAFRFA010000117.1:0-1973 GCA_017434585.1 Mogibacterium sp.
CGGAGACTCTTTCACCGCTCATGATGCAGTTCCTGCAGTACAAGGTCTTCGGAGGACACAGGCTGCCGGAGGGCTGGATAGTCGTCACGGCGGGCAATCCTCCTGAGTACAACGATTCTGCGAGAGAGTTCGACATCGTGACTCTCGACAGACTCAAGAAGATAGATGTTGAGCCCGATTTCGAGGCCTGGAGGGAATACGCTTCCTCTGCGCACATACATCCGGCGGTGATGTCGTTCCTCCAGAGCAGGAGAGAGCGCTTCTACCATGTCGAGACCACGGTGAGCGGCAAGTCGATCGTGACCCCGAGAGGCTGGGAGGATCTCAGCAAGATGCTGCTTCTGTATGAAAAGAACGGCATCGAAGCCGATGAGGATCTGATCGTCCAGTACCTTCAGAACAGCGCAGCCGCAAAGGAATTCAATACTTATCTCGCCCTTTTCAACAAGTACAGGGAGGAATACCCGGTCGACGCCATACTGGACGGAGAGGTCCCTGAAGGGATGACGGAAAGGGTATTGCAGGCCGGCTTCGACGAGGTATACACACTTATAGGCCTGCTTTTGAGCAGCGTGAAGGACGATGTCCGCGGCCGCATGGAGGAAAGACGCCTGATCGAGTCGGTGAGGCTCTGCCTCAGGGAATACAAGGCGGCAGCGTCTGAGGAACTCGAGCCGGACGTCAACATGAGAAGGCTGATCGGCCGCATCGAGTCGGGACGCGAATCAGGCCTCAGGGCCCATTCTCTCACCCGGGAGGAAGCCGACCGCATGCTCAGGACAGCCTCATGCCTGTACGACATGGAGGCAAGGACAGCTTCCTTGAAGGATTACGATGCCGCTTTCGACATCATCAGGGATGCCAGCGCAGAGCTCGTTGCGGAACATAACGAAAAAGCGGAAGCCACTAAGTGCAGGATGGAAAATCTCTTCAGCTTCGCAGAAAGCTGCTGGGGAGACGAAAAGGAGATGCTTCTGATAGTCACCGAACTCACTGCAGATCCCGACTGCGTGTCCTTCATAAGCACATACGGCTGCGACGGATACTACAGACACAACAAAAACCTGCTCTTCGATGAGCGCCAGACAGCCATAGAGCAGGAGATAGAAAAACTGGAACTGTGATAAACCGACCAATGAAAATGAGCTGCGATGCAGTTCATTTTTTTATGCAAAGAAAGGCTGAACTATACCCCGATTCGATACCAGCCGCCGGCCGCATAGATTAAACCTATAATCGGGCCGAACGATATTGGTATATCATTTCTGTGTATGAGCGCACTGCATTGATACAGGAGATGATCATCATGACTTACGAAGAACTGAAAAAAGAAATGGAAAAATACCCTGAGACCATGTCTGAAGGGGAGAGGATGCAGAAGTACGCCGCGGGAGAGACCGTCGACCACATCCCGTTCTCGCTGCAGAGCAATGAGGAGGCGATGGCAAATATCTTCGGCTATACGACCGCTCAGTGGAGAAACGACGTCAAGGTCCACATCGACGTGATAAAGAGAAGGAAGGAAGAGTTCAACATAGGCGGACTTGCTTCCGGACTCAGGCTGAGGACAATGGCGCAGGCCGTAGGCTCCGAGGTATACTTCCCTGAAGTCGGTATCGACCGCGTGGTAAAGCCTGTCCTTACGGACTGGTCGATGCTGCCTGAACTCATGAAGGACGATCCGAAGAAGAATCCTGTATTCCTGGCAGTCCTTCAGAGAGGCATAGATCTCAAGATGGCATTCCCTGAGATGGGGATCGCGATGCCCGTAGCGGGCCCGTTCACCAACGCGTCCCTCATAAGACCGGTCGAGATGATACTCAGAGATACGGTAAGGCATCCGGATCAGCTGAACGACCTTCTGAAGTGGTGCGTCGACTATACTGTCGCTTACGCCGAGATGTTCGCAGACGAATTCGGAGGCGGCGGATGCACCATATGCGATCCTATCAGCTGCGCCGACATACTCGGCA
>JAFRFA010000118.1:0-4469 GCA_017434585.1 Mogibacterium sp.
CACTGTCTTCCGGTCCGGCGGGAAAGACCCGCGCGGACTTATGTCATTATTGGTATAGAACAAATCCGGAAAATTATCAATAGCGAGGGAGATCCGGTATTCAAAAAACACATAGAAAAACATTAAATCTATTGAATAAAGTTATAGGATTTGATAAATTATTATCAAGAAAATAAAGGGTTTGAATCCTCCCGAGAGAGAACCGGGCCGACGGTCGCTGAAGAGGCAAATTCCCTGGATCCGGCAACTCAGGGGGCGAATCTTTCAAGCAAAAGGGATCGGGAAGGATACCTGTTTCTGAATCGTTTTTTACAAATGAAACAGAGAGGATGATGCCATGGGTTTTATGCGGCGCGTCCTCTCTTTTTTACGGGAATCTTCATGAAATACATTATTCTGACAAACAATCCGCTTGCAAAAAAGGAATTCGGGTCGACGCACGATGTCGAGTTCGTGGACGGGAAACTGATGGATGTCCTTGTGAGAGCGCGTGACATGGTCAACAGCGGCGCTGTGCTGCTGAGTCATCCTCTGTACGGCAGCGTCAAACCTAACGAAACGCCTTTCAGATCCATTCTGATAAAGGAGGCAGAGGTTTCTGCCGGCGGAGAGTTTCCGGCTGCGGATCCTGAGTCTGTAAGGCTGATAGGGAATGCGATAAGCGCGTTCAATAAATTTATTGTTAAGAAGGAAGTCACTGATCCATCGGTTCTCGAGGACTTTCAGGTCGTGGATCTGAGTCTTCTGAGAAGCGCTGTTCAGTCAGCGGATCGGTGACTCCATCTTATATATAGGAATAACTCAAATATTACCAAAGGAGGCGATCAGAAATGAGATTGGAAATCGGAAAGATCAATATCACTGATATCCGGTTTGCGGAAGAATCAAAGATCGAGAAGGGAGTCCTTTACGTAAACGCAGAGGACCTCAAGCCTGTAGTCCTTGAAGATGAAAAGATCAAGGACGTATGCTTCGACATCGCCAAGCCGGGTGAATCCGTAAGGATCACACCTGTAAAGGATGTCATCGAGCCTCGCGTAAAGGTAGAGGGCAAGGGCGGAGTATTCCCTGGATGGGTATCCAAGGTTGATACAGTCGGATCCGGAAAGACCCTCGCACTCAAGGGCATGGCTCTTGTGACAGCAGGCAAGATCGTAGGATTCCAGGAAGGCGTCATCGACATGACAGGCCCTGGTGCAGACTACACACCTTTCTCGAAGACACTCAACCTCGTCATGGTATGCGAGCCTGTTGAAGGTCTCAAGCAGCATGATTATGAAGCAGCTGTACGTAAGGCGGGCTTCCGCGTAGCCGCAAAGATCGGCGAACTCGCCAGAGATATCAAGCCTGACGACACAGTGGTCTATGAGACATGCGGTATCAAGGAAGGCATCGAGAAGTATCCTGACCTTCCGAGAGTCGGCTATGTGGCAATGCTCCAGACTCAGGGACTGCTCCACGACACTTATGTATACGGAGTGGATGCGAAGCAGATCATTCCGACCATCATCAGCCCTACAGAGGCGATGGACGGTGCGATCGTATCCGGAAACTGCGTATCCGCATGCGACAAGAACCCTACTTACATCCATCAGAACAACCCTGTAGTTGAGGATCTCTTCGCAGAGCACGGCAAGACGATCAACTTCGTTTGCGAGATCATAACGAACGAGAACGTATACCTTGCAGACAAGGAAAGATCCTCCAACATGACAGCCAAGCTCTGCCGCATGCTCGACCTTGACGGCATCATCCTCACTCAGGAAGGATTCGGCAACCCGGATACCGACCTGATCATGAACTGCAAGAAGATCGAGGCAGAGGGAGTAAAGACTGTCATAGTAACAGACGAGTATGCAGGAAGAGACGGAAAGTCGCAGTCGCTGGCTGATGCTGACGCCGCTGCCGATGCTGTAGTCACAGGCGGAAACGCCAACGAAGTCATCATCCTGCCTAAGCTGGACAAGGTGATCGGTACACTCGATTACATCAACAAGATCGCGGGAGCAAGCGACAAGACCCTGAGAGAAGACGGGACCCTCGAGGTCGAGCTTCAGGTAATCACAGCATCGACCAACGAGATGGGCTTCGGAACTCTGAGTGCAAGATAGGTTCAGTGAAAGGAGGATACAAAAATGGCTAAGTACAAAGTAGTTCACTACATCAACCAGTTCTTTGCCGGAATCGGCGGAGAAGAGAAAGCCGACATCCCTGCTGAGCTTCACAAGGGCGAGGTTATCGGACCTGGAATGGCATTCAATCAGGGATTCGGAGATGAAGCTGAGATCGTCGCTACCATCGTATGCGGAGACTCATACTTCAACGAAAACATCGAAAAAGTAAAGGCTGAGATCCTCGGCTGGGTCAAGGATCTTTCACCGGATCTGTTCATCGCAGGCCCTGCTTTCAACGCGGGACGTTACGGTGTGGCATGCGGAACTATCTCTGCCGCTGTAGCTGAGGAGCTCGGCATCAAGTCGATTACGGGAATGTACGTCGAGAACCCTGGCGCAGACATGTACAAGGACAAGGTATATATCCTTGAGACGAAGGACAGCGCTGCCGGCATGAGAGACGCAGTCAAGAAGATGACATCGTTCGCGCTCAAGTATCTGAGGGGCGATAAGATCGGCGCTTCCTGCGAGGACGGATACATGAACCAGGGCGTTCGTGTCAACTTCTTCGAGGAGGAAAGAGGTTCGAAGAGAGCTGTCGACATGCTTCTCAAGAAACTCGCTGACAAGCCGTTCACGACAGAGTACCCGATGCCTGACTTCGACAGGGTAGAGCCAAACCCTGCAGTCAAGGATATGGCTCACGCAACCATCGCTCTGGTAACATCCGGCGGAATCGTGCCAAAGGGCAACCCGGATCACATCGAGAGCTCCAGCGCTTCGAGATTCGGCGAATACAGCCTTGCCGGCTTCACTGATCTTGACGATACCACTTTCGAGACTGCTCACGGCGGCTATGACCCTGTATATGCGAATGCAGACGCAGACAGAGTACTGCCTGTAGACGTGATGCGCGACCTCGAGAAGGAAGGCGTCATCGGAAAGCTGCACGAGAAATACTATGCGACAGTAGGAAACGGTACTTCCGTAGCCAACGCCAAGAGCTTCGGCGCGGAGATCGGAAAGAGACTCAAAGCAGACGGAGTTGACGCAGTCATCCTGACCTCTACGTGAGGAACCTGCACTCGTTGCGGCGCAACGATAGTAAAAGAGCTCGAAAGAGCCGGACTCCCTGTAGTCCACGTCTGCACGGTAACACCTATATCGCTGACAGTAGGCGCTAACAGGATCGTTCCTGCGATCGCCATACCTCATCCTCTGGGCAACCCTGCTCTTGACAAGGCTGAGGAGAAGGCTCTCCGCCGCAAGCTCGTCCTGAAGGCCCTCAAGGCCCTCGAGACACCGGTCGACGGACAGAAGGTCTTCGAAGACTAGAATCACTTTATCGGCAATGCCCTGCGGCCTCATGGCTGCAGGGCGGCGTGCCGGCATAAATGAAGAAAGGCCCTATGGCGGAGATAACAGTCTGGACAAAGCAGAACAGAGCAGTTCTCAATCAGCTCGAAGCGAACGGAAGATTCATAGCTGATGAGCGTTTCATACGACGTGAGCTCGAAGATACTGCAGATATAATGCTTTTTATCTACCGCTGGCTGGCAGATCACATGCCCGCCGCTGCGGACAGACCGGCTGATGCGAAGTTTCCGGTATGGGTCTCCTATGAAAAAGAGGCGACTATGAGTCCCGGGCCGGGCTACGCAGTGCTCGAGCTGAGAGTTCCGGCAGAGCTGGTCACGAGGCTCGACATCGCCAAATGGACAAGGATCACGAATTATTCGTACATACCTGCAGATGATGCAGACGAGGCGGAACACAACAGATATCTGAACTGTCTCGGAACGGACAATGCCAGTGCCGTTATGACCCGGTTTTATCCGGAGCTTCGTCAGAAGATCATCTCAAGCTGGGACAGGCTCTTCGATGACAGCATAGTTCTCGGTAGCACCGGCGCATACGGACTGATGTGGGAGGTCAGAAAAGAATGGATACAGAACGCGGTTTTGTAAAGCTGTTCTCTCCTCAGGCCGAGGCGGTATGGCAGGCTGTCGAAAATGAAGGAACAGCCTTCTCGCGCAGAGAGTATGTCATAAAAAAATACGAAGAGAGCGCAGGTGTCTTCCTGGCCGCCTATGACGCATATGTCCGCGAAGCGGAAAGGATCGTGCCGCGTCCGGATGACAAGGCATATCCTTACTGGGCTTTTGCCTCCGAGGATCTTGTCGACAGGTCCGGAGGCCTCAGAGTGATGCGGCTGCGCGTGCCTCTTGAGGAAGCGGTGTTCTTCGACCAGTACGACTGGTACAAGGTGCTAAGGCTTTCATATATCGGAGAGACGGATAAAGATGAAGAAGCATTTGCGAGAGGACTGGAGATGCGCGGCATCAGGGACAGTTC
>JAFRFA010000119.1:0-19347 GCA_017434585.1 Mogibacterium sp.
CTTGAGCCGGGGAGCAGCGTCGCTCTTGTAGGAGCGTCGGGATGCGGCAAATCCACGATATCGAAACTCATATCCGGCCTCTATCAGCCGTGGAGCGGCGAGATACTCTTCGACGGAAAGCCGAGAAGATCATATCTGCGCGAGGTCATGGTCGGTTCGCTCGCCGTAGTGGACCAGGAGATAATCCTCTTCGAGGATACCGTGGCCAACAATATAAAGATGTGGGACAACACCATCATGGAATTCGAGATGATACTCGCGGCCCGTGATGCCGGAGTGCATGATGATATCATGAAGCTGCCGGGAGGCTATCAGCACAGGCTGTCCAGCGGCGGAAGGGAACTCTCCGGAGGGCAGAGGCAGCGCCTCGAGATAGCCAGAGTGCTCGCCCAGGACCCGACGGTGATAATACTTGACGAGGCAACGAGCGCGCTTGACGCGGTGACCGAATACGAGGTCGTAAAGCATATACGCGAAAGGGGCATCACCTGCATAGTGATAGCCCACCGCCTGTCCACTGTCAGAGACTGTGATCAGATAGTGGTCCTCGATCACGGCATCGAGACGGAGCGCGGCACACACGACGAACTGATGAAGAAGGGCGGCGCTTACGCAGAGCTCGTGTCCAACGAATAAGGAGCAGCTTATGGGATGGTTTGAAAATCAAATCGAAGATCGACGCGAGGCCGACCAGCTGCTTCTTGAGGATTCGTTCCTGAAGGCAGCAGGAGTCGTTCTCGGCTCAAGAGACGCCGAACGCATAAGTGATGAACGCATAGTCACAAAAAATGCGATCGACGAGATATTAAAATACTATCATTTCAGGCCTGTGGAAGTGCCTGATTCCATTCAGGACAAATCGGAGCAGCTCGATTACTGTCTGCGCCGCTACGGCATGATGCGCCGTGAGGTGGAGCTCAAGGAGAACTGGTATAAAAATGCCTACGGGCCGATGCTGGCGTTCAGGGAGAAGGACGGTGTTCCGGTAGCTCTGCTTCCGGGAAAGGTCAGGGGCTATTACTATAATGACCCTGCCAGCGGCAAACAGGTAAAGATAGACAGAAATACGGCTGCGGCATTCAGCAAGGACGCGATGTGCTTCTACAAGCCTCTTCCTCAGAAGAAGCTCGGCATAAGAGATCTGCTGCTGTACATGAACAGCTGCTTCACTCTGAGCGATACGGTCTTACGCATCGCGACCATGTTTGCGGTGAGCGCCATAGGGCTCATGATCCCGAGGCTCACCAAAGCTCTTACCGGACCGGTGCTGGCAAGCGAGAGCGTCAGGGCGCTGGTCGGGATAGCGATATGCATGGTATGCGTCCAGATATCCACACAGCTGATCAATTCGGTCAGCGGAATGATCTCCAAAAGGATAGAGATAAAGACTTCTCTCGGCGTGCAGTCATCCATGATGATGCGCATCATGTCGCTGCCTCCTGAGTTCTTCAGGAAGTACAGCCCGGGCGAACTCAAGAGCAGGGCGATGTCCGTCAACCAGCTGTGTTCGGTGCTGCTGGGCATAGTCATGACGACCAGCCTTTCATCGCTGATGTCGCTGATGTATGTGTTCCAGATACTGCACTTCGCGAAGATACTCGTCATACCGTCGCTGCTGATAATACTGATCACTGTCGTATTCTCGACCATCTCGACCCTCGTGCAGGTGAATCTGTTCAGAAAGAGGATGGAGATCTCAGCTAAGGAATCCGGAATGTCGTATTCCATGATATCCGGAGTGCAGAAAATAAAACTCGCCGGAGCAGAGAAGAGGATGTTCGCAAGGTGGCTTGATCTTTACTCCGAAGAAGCGGCTCTCACATATGACCCGCCTATGTTCGTAAAGATCAACAGCGTGATCTCGACGGCTATCACCCTGCTGTCCACAATAGTGCTCTATTTCCTGGCGGTATCGAGCGGGACGGACCAGTCATCATACTTCGCGTTCATGTCGGCCTACGGCATGGTCATGGGAGCGTTCACCGCGCTGTCCGGAGTAGCTCTTTCAGCTGCGCAGATAAGGCCTATGCTCGAGATGGCGGAGCCTTTCCTCACTACGGTGCCTGAAACTACGGGCGAAAGCGAGATAGTGACAGATATAACCGGCAACGTGGAGCTCGATCACGTGTCGTTCCGCTACAGCGATGACACTCCGCTCATACTTGACGACATATCTCTCAAGATAAAAGCAGGTGAATACGTCGCGATAGTAGGCAAGACCGGCTGCGGAAAGTCGACTCTGATGCGTCTGCTGCTCGGATTCGAAAAGCCGGACAAGGGCGCAGTCATCTACGACGGAAGGGATATAGGAAGTCTCGACCTTTCGTCTCTGAGAAGAAAGATCGGTACCGTCATGCAGAACGGCGGTCTTTTCCAGGGCGACATCTACTCGAATATAGTCATAACCGCGCCTGAGCTGACGCTCGATGACGCGTGGAAGGCGGCCGAGATAGCGGGCATCGCCGATGACATACGAGAGATGCCGATGGGGATGCACACCCTCATTTCCGAAGGTCAGGGAGGCATCTCGGGAGGACAGAAGCAGCGCATAATGATAGCTCGCGCAGTCGCTCCGGGACCTAAGCTCCTGATGTTCGACGAGGCGACTTCAGCTCTCGACAACAAGACACAGAGACAGGTGTCCGAGGCGCTCGATTCCATGGGCTGCACACGAATAGTGATCGCCCACAGGCTCAGCACAATAAAACACTGCGACCGTATACTCGTTCTCGACGGAGGCCATATAGTCGAGGACGGAACATACGATGAACTCATAAAGAGAAAAGGCTTCTTCGCCGAACTCGTCGAGCGTCAGCGCATCGACTCGGAAGAAGCGGGAGGTGCGTCATAAAAGACAGAATGAGAAAACCGATCAGTCTTCTTCTGGTGCTGCTCTGCGTTCTGCAGGGTGCATCAGTTTTCGCGTATGCAACTGAAGACAACCAGGACGATCAGGATGATCAGAAAGTCCAGGAAATAACAGAAGAAACGGCAGGCGAACAGTGGGGCGACGATGACGCTCCTGTCGGAGAGGCCCTGAGAGATCTCATCCGTAATGATGAAAAAGACGACGAACCTGAACCTGAGGCTGCGATAGGCAACGACGGCTCGGCCCGTCTCGTTTTTGCCGATGAGTCGATCCTCGAGTATACGCAGAACATCTATTTCTCGTACCTCGAGACAGGCACGGTCCTGAACAGCTGGAGCTTCCCGTACAGCGACAGGTTCTTCGAGATACCGTCTTCGCAGTTCAGCGACAAGATGGCACAGGGCTCGCTCGGCCTGGCGGTGTCGGCTTTCAGGAGCACGAGATTCGAAGAGCAGTACGAGACATATCTTCACCAGGCGGGATTCTACAACCTGTATCCGTTCGGATACGACAAGCCTACAGGAGAGGATACCATCTCGGGCATCATAGGCATGAAAGAGATAGGCGGGCGCACGGTGATCGCTGCCGTGACCTGCGGCCAGGGCTATAAAAAAGAATGGGCCGGAAACATGAAGATCGGCAAGGGATACAGGCACCAGGGCTTCAGTACCGGCGCAAGAAAGCTCGAGCGGCATCTCGCGGACTTCATAGAGAAAAACAACATCCAGGGAGACAAAGTGCTCTGGATAACAGGTATGTCCCGTGCAGCGGCCATTGCCAACATCACTGCCGCCGACGCGATCAAGAGCGGAGAATACGATGATGTATACGCGTATCTTTTCGGAGTCCCTAGGGTGACGAAAAAACCTGTGAAGTATCCTGGCATCTACAACATCTGCGGACAGTATGACGCTGTACCTGCGATCCCGATGCAGTCATGGGGCTATGAGCGTTACGGCATCGACCTGTATACGCCTTCGCAGGAAGCTGATGACTCCTTCCCGCTGTACGCGCTCGAGGCAGATGCTGTCGGCAACGCTCTTGACGGAAAGGGCTTCCGCAACAATCCGGAGGTCAATTATCAGCTTCGTCTTATAATAGAATTCATGAGCGAACTCTTCGACGGCAGCGATGATTATGTCGAGCGTTTTCAGGACATCATGGTAAGGGCAGTCAACAGACATGGCGATGAAGAGGCCATGGAGATACTGACAGACGCGTTCAGGACACTGAAACCTAAGAATAAAAAAGAGCAGAAGCGTATCATGACAGCGGTCGACTATATCTCATATATAGTCGCGCAGCACATGAGGGCCGACCAGAGACAGATCAATGACGGCAGCTGGGATCCTACAGAGTCGCTGAACTCGAATCTCATGCTTGAGCACAGACCGTCGACATATGTCAAGTGGGCGTTCAGTGATCTTTATCCTGAAGAAAAATACATGTCTCCTATAGAGTCGCGAAGGGTGACTGTCAACGGCAAGGTGGATGTAGTGGTCTATGAAGGAGACTACGCTCTGACGGGGATCAACAGGTACGGCAGAGTATACGCTCCGGATCCGGACGTGCCTCCGGAAATAAGCGGCGAACACAGCATCTTCGCGATGAGAAACGGCGATGAGACTATCGTGAATCTGCCGAATGACTATGAGTACTCGCTGGTGATAAACGCGGACGACTCAAGGGAGGTGTCGTATCTTGACGTGATAGTGACCCCTGAGGATCTGGTACCTGAAAATGTCACGATCCATATGATGAGGCTGACTAACGGAGGCACCGTAATGATGGACGCTGTTCCGGGCAAGCCTCTTACCGAACCTGAAGTGCTGCGGGGAAACTATCACCATGTATCGGATACCGAATACACGTATTCCCCTACAGTAATAATGAGGAACGAGCTCCAGGCGACGAAAGGCGCATTCCTCAGCCTCGGCACCGCTATCACCCTGCTCAGGGGCATAGGTGTCGGACTGGGTGTGATGCTTATCGTCTGCGCAGTGATCGGTGCGCGTCACAGAAGGAAGGTCAAAAAGGGAGAACATGCTCCGTACTCGAACCTGTATGTGATAATACCGCACATCATATGCATAGTCGTAGCCGCGGCCATGACCCAGTTCTCGACTTTCTTCCTGTTCACCGTACCGGCGGTGAGATCGCAGTGCGCCACGATAACGATGATATTCATAACGCTGCTGTCGATAAGAGGCTTCCTGAGGAGCAAAAAGCCTATGGCTTTCCTCGTTGCCGTACTTATGGGTATGCTGGCATACTGCACGAGAGAGTTCTTCAACGATACAGATTTCAGCACATTCTCTGTTATCAACATGCTGGCGTATTTCTCTCTGATAGCCGCCCTTACCGGGATCGCATGCTGGACTTTCCGCAGCCAGGATAAGGACAGTATCGCAGGACTCGGGAAGATGAATGTGGAAGAAGATTCAGAAGCTGAAGCAGAGGAAACAAAGGCAGAGAAGACCAGAAAGACAGCGAAGAAGCCTGCCGAAAAGAAGGCAGAAGCGAAGGCTGAGAAGCCTGCCGGGAAAAAGGCCAAGGCAAAGACAGATAAACCGGCAGAGAAGAAGGCTGCTGAAAAGAAGCCGGCCGAAAAGCCGAAAAAAGAAAAGACCGCAAAGAAAACGGCAGGGAAAAACAGTGAGATACAGGATAAATAAAAGCAATTATTGCGATTTCAATACCTTTGAAGTAAACAAGCTCCCTCCGAGGAGCTACTTCATTCCTTATCCGGACCGCGCGTCAGCTGACAGCGTGTCCCTGAGAGATAAAAGATACTCGTCGCCAAAGGTAAGGTGCCTGAACGGAGACTGGGACTTCAGATTCTACCAGAGGCCGTCACTTCTGCCCGACATGCTCGACACGGACAAGACGGCATTCGATAAGATCGATGTGCCGTCGTGCTGGCAGTTCCGCGGCTATGACAGGCCTTTCTATGTCAATCTGAGATACCAGTTCCCGTACGATCCGCCGAATATCCCCGAGACGGACAAAGCCGGCAGGGTATTCAGCCTGCACGGCGCGGACTACGGACTTGGTCCCAGATGGAAGGATCCGGGTGAGGAGTACAACTTCATAGGCGTATACCGCACCATATTCCCGACCGGAGATGAGGACTACTACGGCAAAAGATTCGTGCTTTCATTCCTAGGAGTCGCAAGCTGCGCCGATGTATATGTCAACGGTGAATTCGTAGGGTATTCGGAGGGCTCGCACAATACGGCGGAATTCGACATCACTCCGTATCTGAAGGACGTGTTCAACGAGCTCGTCGTTGTCGTGCACAGATGGTGCAACGGCACATACCTCGAAGACCAGGACATGTTCCGCAATAACGGTATATTCCGCGATGTGCTTCTGAGGATCGAAAACAGAAACGACTTTACGGATATCGACTTCAATGCGAGAAAGGCCGGCAAGGCCTGGTTCGCATCGGTCAGAGCCGATCTCAGGGAGGATGCGGATGTAACGTTCACTCTGAAGGGACCCGGCGTGTCCGAGACGAAGACCGTGACATCGCAGGGCAGAAGAGCAGAGACGACGTTCAGGGATATTCATCCTGAGGAATGGAACGCTGAAGAACCGGTGCTCTACGATCTTTACTATGAGATCGAGGGCAGCTGCGTCAGGCAGAGGGTCGGCTTCAGAAAAGTCGAGATAAAGGGGGATGTGTTCCTCGTCAACGGGCGGAAGGTGAAATTCCGCGGAGTCAACCACCATGACACGGATCCGAAAAACGGCTATGCGATGACTCCTGAAGATCTCGAGCGCGACATCAGGCTCTGCAAGGAGTTCAACATAGACACAGTCAGGATGTCACACTATCCTCCTGACCCTTATCTTCTCGAGCTCTGCGACGAGAAGGGCATCTACGTAATAGACGAGGCGGATATCGAGACCCACGGCACATTCGTGCACAAGCTGCCTCCGAGCTATAACCGCATCAGCGACGACCCGAAATGGGAGGCGCACTACGTCGACCGCGCGGCCAGGATGTACCAGAGGGACAAGATGCATCCGAGCATTGTGATGTGGAGCCTCGGAAACGAAGCGGGCGGCACGTACTGCACGGACAAAGAGTACGATTATCTGAAGAAGTATTCAAATCTCCCGGTGCACTACGAGAGCGCGGTGCATACGAAAAAGAAGGCATACGATGTGGCCAGCGAGATGTATCCGCCGGCTGAGCGCGTGCACGAGATAGGCGAGAAGACGTACAAGGTAAAGCAGTTCTGCGACAGGCCGTACTTCCTCTGCGAGTATGCCCACGCCATGGGCGTCGGGCCGGGAGGCATGGAGGATTACTGGAAGGAGATATACTCTCATGACAGCCTGATCGGAGGCTGTGTGTGGGAATTCGCCGATCACGCAGTCCTGCATGAAGACGGCAGCTACACCTACGGCGGCGATCACGGAGAGTGGGAGCACGACAGGAACTTCTGCGTGGACGGCATGTTCTATCCTGACCGCAGTCCTTCGACCGGAGCGCTCATAACAAAGTTCATCTACCGTCCGTTACGGATCAGATGGCTCGGAGGGGACAGCTTTGAGATCTTCAATACCATGGGCTTCAGCGACGGCTTCAGATATGAGCTCAGATTCAGATGGAGCGACGGGAGCGGATCCACGATCACTCCGGAATGCGGTCCGCTTGAAAGATGCACGGTAAACATAGGGACGGCAGAGCATGTGAAGGCCGCTGATGAAGCCGGCACGGACTGCCTGCTCGACATAATTACGATCGACCGGAAGACCGGAAGAGAAGCTGCCCGCGAGCAGCTCGTCATAAAGGAAAACATCCCGGGTGCGCCGGCAGGCGCAGGGACGTTCAGCCTTCCTGAACTGACCGGTGGAAAGGGAGACAGACTCACGCTGGACATCGGCGGCGTAACGCTGACTCCTGCCGATCCGTACACGATACTCTTCCGCGCGCCGACAGACAACGACTACGTTCTCTGGGGCGTAAAGGATATCATGGGCGATTTCACAGATCAGCAGACTGCGGTACTGTCCGTCGAAAGGACGGACAGTAAGCTGACCGTCGTATCGAAGATCAGATGCAAAAATAATGAATTCGAGGTCACGGACACATACGAGGCGGCTGATGAAAGCGGCAGCTCGCTGCTCGTGACGAGCCGGATACACTGCACTAAGGGCAAGGGATTCCTGCCTAGATTCGGCAAGGCCTTCCGCTTCGACAGCAGCTTCGACGATGTCGCGTACTGCGGCAGGAGTGGTGAATCCTATGCCGACATGAAGGACCAGGCCCCTATAGAGACCGTAAGCTGCAAGGTCGCAGACATGACCGAGCCGAACATAAAGCCGCAGGAGAGCGGCAGCCGCTTCGACACCAGATGGGCGAGCGTCAGCGACGGGAAGACGACCGTGAAGTTCACGGCCGTGGACAGGGCCTTCGAGCTCGGCATCAAGCCATACAGCGACAGGGAACTTCTCGGCATGAAGCACCGGGAAGACGAGAAGAGGACCGGCACCTATGTGACAGTGTCCGCCTTCCAGCAGGGGATAGGCACCGGCATATGCGGGCCTCAGACCGCCGATGAATTCAAACATCCGGTAAGCGATGACTGCATGCTCAAATTCATCATAACTACAGAAAAGAAAAGCTGAAAAGTGCTACAATCAGGTGCAGAAACATAAAACAAATCTATATATAAATGGAGGAAACCATGCTTAGAAATTTTAAAGAGATGGCCGAACTCGTAAAGGCCGGTCCTGAAAAGAAGAGACTTGTGCTCTGCTGCGCTCATGACGAGCATTCCCTTGACGCCGTATACGAGGCGTACAAAGAGGGGCTGATCGTGCCTGTGTTCGTCGGCAAAGAGGACGAGATAAAAAAGATCTGCGCAGATCACGGATTCGACTTTGGCGATGTGAAGATCTATAACGAAGACGATGACGTCGAGGCTGCAAAGACAGCTGTCCGCCTCATCCGCGAAGGCGAAGGCGACTTCCTGATGAAGGGCAGGATGCAGACATCCGATCTTCTGAGACAGGTAGTAAACAAGGAGACAGGCCTTCAGTGCGGAAAGATCATGTCGCACGTGGGACTTTTCCAGGTGCCGAACTACCACAAGGTGGTCGTTCTGACGGACGGCGGCATGCTGCTCGCGCCTGATCTGGAGCAGAAGGTCAAGATCATCAACAACGCCGTCGAGGTACTGCACTCGCTCGGATACGACGATCCTAAGGTAGCCGTAATGTGCGGCGCCGAGGTGCTCAACAAGAAGGCCGTCGAGTCGGTCGACGCGGCAGAGCTCAAGGAGATGAACAAGAGAGGCGAGATCACGGGATGCACGGTCGAGGGACCTATCTCCTACGACATCGCTCTCAGCAAGGAGATCGCAGAATTCAAGAAGTTCGACAGCCCTGTAGCGGGTGAAGCCGATGTAATGATCATGCCTTCGATGGCTGCCGGCAACCTGGTCGGAAAGTCCTGGACAGTCAGCGGCGGCGGAATGATGGCGGGCATCATCGTCGGAGCAAAGGCTCCTATAGTTCTCGTCTCGAGAGGTTCGAGCGCAGAAGAGAAATTCTACTCGATCGCTCTTGCGGCAGCGGCGTCGAAATAGATCGCGGCGTAATATCTGATGAACAATAAATGGAACGTATACCCAAGGCCTCAGCTGGTCAGAGATGACTGGCTGAGCCTTGATGGTGAATGGGACCTCAGGATACATAAAGGGGCCGAGGGCATGGCGCCGGCAAAAGCCGATAAGATATGCGTGCCGTACTGCCCCGAGAGCAGACTGAGCGGCATAGAGAAAAGGATCGCGGCAGACGAGGTCATGGTCTATGAGCGCTCTTTTGTGCTGCCTGACAAGTGGCTGAAAAAGCACATCGTCCTGCACTTCGGAGCTGTCGACCAGACCGCGAAGGTATTCGTGAACGATGAGCCGGCAGCTGAACACGAGGGAGGATATCTTCCGTTTGAAGCCGATATAACGGATCTTGTAAAGAAAGGCATTAACAGGCTCAGGGTCGAGGCGGTCGACAGGCTCGACCACAGGTATCCGTGGGGCAAGCAGAAGAACGACAACGGCGGCATGTGGTATACGCCTGTATCCGGCATCTGGCAGAGCGTATGGCTCGAGCCGGTGGCCGAAAAACACGTCACATCTCTGAAAATCGATTCGGGCGCTGACTGGGTCGAGATAAGGGCTTACGGCATCGAAGCCGGGACCATCGAACTGCTCGGAGAAAAGCACGACCTGATCAAAGAGACTGCTACCGAGGAACTCTGCGCCGGCATCCGCATCGACATACATCATCCGCATCTGTGGTCGCCTGAGGATCCTTTCCTCTACGACTTCGTCATAGAAGGAGAGGGAGGCGACAGGATAGAATCGTACTTCGCTCTCAGGACGCTTTCAATAGAAGAGGCAGACGGAGTGAAGAGACTCTGCCTGAACGGAAAGCCGTACTTCTTCAACGGAGTGCTTGACCAGGGCTACTGGCAGGACGGCATATATACTCCGCCGTCGCCTGATGCTTTCGCTGAGGACATACTTGCCATGAAGACGCGCGGCTTCAACACTCTCAGAAAGCACATCAAAGTCGAACCCGAGCTCTTCTACTGGGAGTGCGACAGGCTCGGCATGATAGTGTTCCAGGACATGGTCAACAACTCGGACTATTCCTTCATAAGGGATACCGGGCTTCCGGCCATCGGCCTGAAGAAAAGAAGCGACAGGAACCTGCACGCCGACCCGGAGAGCAGAAGGATGTTCATGAAAAACATGGAGGGCACGGTCAGACATCTGTACAACCATCCTTCCGTATGCTACTGGACGATATTCAACGAGGGATGGGGACAGTTCGAGTCTGACGCGGCGTACGACAGGCTCAAAACGCTCGATCCTGTAAGGTTCGTAGACAGCACATCCGGCTGGTTCCACAGCAGCAGGAGCGATGTGGACAGCTATCATGTGTACTTCAAGGCCATCGATATAAAGCCCGGAGACAGACCGCTTGTGCTCAGCGAGTTCGGAGGGTATTCGTGCCGGATACCGGGCCACGTATACAATGAAAAGAACTACGGATACCGCAAGTGCGCCGATGAATCAGTTCTGATGAACGATCTTAAGGAGCTGTATACGAAGGAAATCGAGCCTCTCATGGAAAAAGGACTTTCGGCTGCTGTATATACCCAGCTGTCCGACGTCGAGGAGGAGACCAACGGCATCCTGACATACGACAGGGAATACGCAAAATTCGATTCATACACGGGGACGGGCCGGATAGAGATAATCGGAAACCACACCGACCATCAGGGCGGAAGGGTGATCTGCGCCCCGACGGATCATAAGATAAGAGCGTATGTCGCGAACAATCACAAAGATGTGATAATGGTATCTTCAGAGGGCTTTGCTCCGTTCGAAGTAAGCCTCAGCAACAGGAACACATTCGAGAAGGGCACGTCGGAGGCACTGCTGATCGGCATGCTCGACGGCTTTGTCTCCCTGTTCGGAGAATTCGAGACAGAGGGCAGAGGCATCGATGTGTACATGAAGAGCGAGGTCGGAGTCGGAAGCGGCCTGAGTTCATCGGCTGCCTTCGAGATACTGCTCGCAAGGATAATAAACGAAAGATACTTCGGCGGAAAGGCGGACGCTGTAGGGCTCGCGAAGATAGCGCAGGCTGCCGAGCGCGACTACTACGGCAAGCCGTGCGGCATGCTCGATCAGCTCGCGATAAGCCTAGGAAGGCCGGCGATGCTGGACTTCGGAAGTCCTGAACCGGAAATAGAGCTTCTGGATCTCGACCTTTCGTCTAAAGGCTACGAACTCATCGTAGTGCCGACCGATTCGAGCCATGATGATCTCGATGACGAATACGCTTCCGTGCCGGATGATATGTTCGCTGTCGCACATGCGATGGGCATAGAAAAGCTCGGGGAGTACAACGAGGAGCAGTTCAAAAGAAATCTCCCTATGCTCGAGGAACTGGTCGGAAAAGGCGAGCTTACAGAACTGCAGCTCAACAGAGCAAGGCATTTCTACAACGAGAACGAGAGAGTGCTGGCAGCGGCAGAAGCCCTGAAGGCAGGCAACATCGACAGATTCCTGCAATGCATCAACGCCTCCGGCCTGAGCTCCGAGAACCTCCTCCGGAACGTCGTCCCGCCGGGAGTCGAAGAGAACGGCCTCTCAAGAGCGCTCGACGAATACAAGACGAAGCCAGAGACCGCAGCCGTTAGGCTCATCGGAGGCGGCTTCGGCGGTTCGATCCTGGTCATCCGCCGGATTTGATGCAGATTACACCCACAGGATCGCCTCTGTGCATGATCCTGACATCCGCGATGAATACCGACTCGCATGATCCTGCCACTCGCAGTGAACACCAGAGTTGCTCAGTTGTGTATCACATGGATGAATCGGCGTGTTTATACACAAAAGCAAACAAAAAAGGCAGCGGCCATGATGATGACGGTCGCTGCCTGATTTTTGTTCTGTCGTGCGGTACTACAGTACTCTGCATCTGATGACGCAGTCGCAGCTGAACGGTGCGGTTCCCTTTTCGACGTCAGCGATGAAGTAGCCGTAATCGTTGGCTCTGTTCTTGGCGCCGGCGAATCCCTTGAGAGCGCTGCCGTAGTGTTCTTTCATCTTTGCCTCTACCTCTTCAGCTGTCTTCTCGCACTTCACGAGGAAGCAGTGTCTCTCGTCTCCGAGGTTCTCGAGAGTGACTCTCGGGAAGTTGACGGAGTTCACGATGTTTCCGAAGCCGAGGTAATCCATCAGCTGATCTGTAGCCATGATAGCACAGTTCTCTTCAGCCTCAGCTGTGGAAGCTCCCAGATGCGGTGTGGCAACGATGCCCTTCTTGCCGATGTATTCAGGCTCGAGAAGGTCTGTCATGTACTTTCTTATCTTGCCGGACTCGAGAGCTGCGATGACATCGTCTACGACGATGAGGTCAGGTCTTGCGTAGTTCATGAAGATCACGCCGTCCTTCATCTTGGCGATGAGGTCCTTGTTGACCATGCCCTTTGTCGTAGGCAGGGAAGGAACGTGGATAGTGATGAAGTCGCATTCAGGTACCATCTCTTCGACGCTGTCCTTGAGATCGACGTTTGCTGTCAGGCATGGATGCGGGCTGAATGCTTCGTATCCGACAACGTTCATACCGAGAGCTTCAGCAGCGTTCGCGATCTTTGCTCCGATAGCGCCGAGACCGATGACTCCGAGAGTCTTGCCTGCGATCTCTGTGCCTGCGAACTGCTTCTTGCCTTTTTCGACGTCTGCAGCCACATCGCCGCTGAGGGTCTGTCCCCATGCGATGCCTTCATACATGTTGCGGGCTCCCATGATCATGCCTGCAACAGCGAGCTCCTTGACTGCGTTGGAGTTAGCGCCAGGAGCATTGAATACTACGATTCCCTTCTCAGAGCACTTGTCGAGCGGAATGTTGTTGACGCCCGCGCCGGCTCTTCCGATAGCCAGAAGGTTGTCCGAGAAGTCCATGTCGTGCATCTTGAAAGATCTTACGATGATGCCGTTGGCCTTATCGATGTCCTCTGTGAGCTCGTACTTGTCAGTGAGTCTGCAGAGTCCCTTCTGGGAGATGTTGTTGAGTGTACCGATGAAATACTTATCCATTTCGTCCTCCGTATAAAGTAAAAAGATAAGAAAAATAATTATCTGTTCTATCACGCCGCATACTGTGACGCAACGTTCGACGAGTACATTCTACATCAAAGGAGGGGGGCTTTCAACAGCACCGGAGTCTATTGGCCATGCAAAAAATGAGTCAAAAAGAAGCTCTTCTTTTGACTCACTCTGATTGATTAAAGCATGGCGTTGAAGTATACTATAAAGACTGGGACAAGGTCCCGGAAAAACCATTTTTCAAAAAATATTAATGCATAATTATGCGGAGGTACAGACCAATGGCTGATGAATATCGCGTATATAATTTCTCTGCAGGCCCATCGGTGCTTCCTGAGCCTGTGCTCAGAAAGTGCGCAGCTGAGATGCTCAACTACGAGGGAACAGGCGAGTCCGTAATGGAGATGAGCCACAGATCCCCTGAGTATCAAAAGATCATCGATGATGCAGAGGCAAATCTGCGCAAGCTGATGAACATTCCTGATGACTACTATGTGCTCTTCCTTCAGGGCGGCGGCACACTGCAGTTCTCGATGGTTCCTATCAACCTGATGACGGGAAGCCACAAGGCTGACTACATCGTTGCAGGTCAGTGGGGCAAGAAGGCCTGGGAAGAGGCCAGGAAGTTCGGCGATGCGCGCTGCGTAGCTTCGTCCGAGGAGTCCGTATATACATACATTCCTAAGGTTACAAAGGAAGACATCAGAGATGACGTCGACTATGTATATATCTGCTACAACAATACAGTATTCGGAACTCACTACAACGAGATCCCTGACTTCGGCGACCACCTGCTCGTAGCCGACATGTCGTCCTGCATCCTCTCCGAGGAGATCGACGTCACAAAGTTCGGCCTCATCTATGCAGGCGCTCAGAAGAACGTTGCTCCTGCAGGCGTGACCATCGTCATCATCAGAAAAGACCTCGTAGGACATGCTCCGGAAGGCACACCGATCTATCTCGACTACAAGACACATGCCGAGAAGGGTTCGATGTACAACACTCCTCCTTGCTACTCCATCTACGTTGCCGGCGAAGTATTCAAGTACCTGCTTGAGAACGGCGGCGTAAAGGCTATGCACGAGAAGGATGTACGCAAAGCTAAGAAGCTCTATGATTACCTTGACTCATCGAAGCTCTTCAAGCCGACGGTTGCCAAGGAAGACAGATCCCTCATGAACATCACTTTCGTAACAGGCGATGCAGAACTCGACAAGAAGTTCATCGCAGGCGCGAAGGAGAGAGGCATGATCAACCTCAAGGGCCACAGAAACGCAGGCGGAATGAGAGCATCGGTCTACAACGCATTCCCTGAGGAAGGCGTGGATGCACTGATCGCTTACATGAAGGAATTCGAAGCAGAGAACGCAAAGTAGTAAAGCAGTAAAGAAGTGTTGAAAAACAGCAACACAACAAGAATGAAGAAACTGATGGTGGCTATCATATCGCTGATGCTGATACTGGTGACCACCATCAGTTATAGTGCGCCGTTTGTGTTTGCTGTGGATGAAGAGCAGACACAGGAACAGCCGGCGCCTGAACAGCCGCAGGAGCAGCCCGCAACAGAACAGCCGCAGGAGCAGCCTGCACCGGAACAGCCTGCAGCAGAACAGCCTGCACCGGAACAGCCCGCAGCAGAGCAGCCTGCGCCGGAACAGCCTGCACCGGAGCCGTCCGGGGAAGTACTCCCGCAGATCAGTTCTTCGTCCTGGATAGTGATGTCCGGTTCGACGAGCCAGATAGTGGCCGGAGGACACCAGGAAAGAAAGATGCAGCCGGGAAGCATCACGGTGCTTATGACTGCGATGGTCGTCATCGATAATATGTACAACGATGCCGAACTCAAGAACAAAGTCGAGATAACGCCTGAACTCGCAGAACAGGGCACACTGTTCAAAGAGGGCGAGACGGTGACGGTCGGAGACCTTCTCAGAGCCATGCTTGTCGGAGGAGACGGACAGGCCGCTGAGGCGCTCGCGTCTTACAGTGCGTCATCGAGAGATATATTCATCAATGAGATGAACTCCAAGTGCATGGAACTGGATATCATGGACACCCAGTTCGTCAATGCGTCCGGCAGATATGAGACCATGCAGTATTCGACGGCAAAGGACTGCGCGGTCATAACACAGGCCGCGATGAGATACCAGAAGATCAAGGACCTTCTGAAAAAGAAGAGCGTGATCGTAAGGCCGTCGACAAAGGAAAACGAAAGAGAGATCGAGATCGTCAGCTCCAATCCGCTTATAGCGGGGAAGGCGGACGAGATTTACAAATACAGCAAGGGCGGCATCAGAGGGGTGCTTGAAGAACCGGCTCAGTCCGTGCAGTTTGCTGCCGTATCGATGAAGGACGGCATGCAAATGATCGCCATACTCATGGATTCGGATCCGGCCCTTTATGTGAACGAAGCAAAGGGACTTCTGGAATACGGGGATGCCCATGCCGAAAAAAACACCATAGTCAAAGCGGGAAAGAGAGAAGGTGTAGCAAGGGTCAGAGGCGGAGTGTGGACCCGTGTCGCCGGATATACGGAGACAAAAGGCTATGCATATGTCCCGCCTGAAGGAAGCGACAAGCTGATACGTACAGAGGTCGTCATGCTCGACAATCTTGAAGCCCCGCTCAAGGAAGGAGCGAAAGTAGGGGAGTTCAGGGTGTATGTGGCCGACGAACTCAAGGGCACCGTCGATCTGGTCACCGACAAGCCGGTGGCGAAAGGCTGGCCGCCGTCGCAGTGGTACATATCCAATCTCGCCACCGTGATCATCAGCCTGGTCCTCATACTGATCATCGCGTTCCTGCTGAGAGTGCTGTACGTAAAGAGGCGCCGCGCGAAGAGGACGGAAGCCATGCGCAGAGCGAAGGTCAGAGAGATAGCGCAAAGACAGATAGAGATGGATGAGGACAGGAGGAGGCGCAACTGGACCGGATACGGCTATGAGCCGCTGCCTCCGCGCACTACAGATATACGCAGAGAAAACATGAATGACGCTCTCAAAGGAGAGGGCAAAGACCGGGGAAAGTGATGTTCGTTATAGAGGATGAACTGAAAAAACTCCCGACGACTCCGGGTGTATACATGCACAAGGACAGCCTCGGAGAGGTCATCTACGTAGGAAAGGCGGTCAATCTCAGAAACCGCGTCAGAAGCTACTTCAGAAAGACATCTCAGGCTGATCCCAAGGTGAGAGCCATGGTCTCCAACATAGCGGAGTTTGAATACATAAGCTGCGCGACGGAGATGGAGGCTCTCCTTTTGGAATGCAATCTTATAAAGAAGTACATGCCGCGCTACAACGTGCTCCTTAAGGATGACAAGTCCTATCCGTACATCGAGGTCACGACGACTGAGGAATGGCCGAGAGTGTTCAGCACGAGGAGGCTTCTCAGGGACGGCAACCGCTACTTCGGCCCGTACTCGGACGGCGGCGCCGTAAAGCGCATGCTCGCCATGATAGACGAGATGTACGTCTTCAAGAAGTGCAGGCAGCAGGAATTCAGAAAGGGCGTGAGACCATGCCTGAATTACTACATAGGAAAGTGCAGCGGCATATGCGTGGGAGAGGCCGACCATGACGCCTACATCGGGGATGTGGACGAAGTGGTCGAGATCCTCAGCGGCAGAGACCGGGCCGCCATGGCGAAGGTCCGGGCTAAGATGGAGCAGGCATCCGAAGAGCTGAGATACGAGGATGCTGCCAGATACAGGGACTACATGAATTCCATGAAATCTCTCGGAGAGACACAGAGGGCGACCGTCATCGGGGACAGGGATGCCGACATACTCGTGCCTGTCACGGGAAGCAGGACCACCGTCGTCGCCCAGTACAAAGTCAGAGACGGCAGGATGACCGGCCGCGAGATCACATATCTGATGGGAGAACACGCAGGCAGTGAAAAGGACGTGCTGTCATCGTTCATAAAGCAGCACTATCCGGAGCTTGCGGCTCTTCCTCGCGAGATACTCCTCCCGTTCCATATAGAAGACGAGGAGCTGCTCGAGGGATTCCTCGAGAGCATCAACGCGGGCAATGCCGAGGCAGGCTCCGACGTGATGCACAAGACGAGGATAGCAGTCCCGGAAAGAGGCGAGAAGAAAGCACTTCTGAGGCTGGCGCTCGATGACTCGATCAAGCTCGCCGGAACGCTCGATGAGAAAGCGGACCGCGAGGCCGAGAGAAGGGAAGCTCTGAAGAAAGAGATCGCGGGACTCATAGAATACGCTTCGCAGATAAGCGGGAGCGCACCTCTTCTCATAGCTGAAGACGATGACCGCGAATACAGGGTGGAAGCTTACGACATATCCAATTTCAACGGGCTTGACACTGTAGGCGGCATGGTCGTATACGAGGGAAGGAAACCTGTAAAGAACGACTACAGGAAATTCAAGGTGAAGACAGCAGAGGGCGATGACTACGGCAGCCTGCGCGAGGTGATGTACAGGAGGCTCAAACGCGCCAGAAAGGGCGATGAGGGCTTCAGCACATATCCGGACATCATGTTCATAGACGGAGGCCTGGGGCAGGTGCACGCGGTCAAGGCAGTGCTCGACGCCTTCAGGATATCTATACCGGTGGTGGGGCTTGCCAAGGACGATTCCCACCGCACAAGAGCCGTGGTATTCGAAGACGGACATGAGATCGACCTCAGGGACAACCGGCTGCTTTTCAGCTACTGCGGCACGATACAGGAGGAGGTGCACCGCTTCGCGATCACATACATGTCGGGCGTCAAGGGAAAGAAGATGATAAAGTCGGCGCTCGAGGATATACCGGGCATCGGTCCGAAGAGGAGAGCGGAGCTGCTTCAGAGATTCGGGAGCATGAAGGCGATAAAGGAAGCGACTTATGATGAACTGGTCGGGACAGGAGGACTGACCCCTAAAGTCGCGGAGAATGTTCTGGAATTCTTTGCGGCCGGGGACGGCGACCTTGATAAATGACGGCCTTCCGTGTTATATTAAAGAAGCATTTCAGGAAAGGAGATTTGCTTTATGGCAGAGGATATCAAGAACGTAAACGTCGATGAAGAGGAAGATATCATCACTCTGGAATTTGACGACGACACAGCAGTTGACTGCTATGTGATGGGAACATTCGAGCTTGGCGACAAAGAGTACATCGCGCTCGCTCCGGATGACGGCACGGATGATGTATATATCTACGGATATAAGCAGATCAATGACGACGAATTCGAGATCCTCGAGATCGAAAGCGAAGAGGAATTCGACGCTGCTGCAGCTGAGTTCGATGCCATCATGGCAGATATGGACGAAGAATAAAAACTTATTCTCGACAACAGCGATTTAATAGTGTATAATGCATGGCGTGCCGTAAAAGGCACGCCACAGATATGCGGATGTGGCGGAATTGGCAGACGCGCACGGTTCAGGTCCGTGTGAGTAACATCGTGAAGGTTCGAATCCTTTCATCCGCACCATGAGAAATTGTCCTGGCGACCGGCTCGTCGCAAGGCGAGTCCGGAGCCAAGGAATTTTCTATACGCAGTGCGCCTGCGACTGACAAACGACAGTGATGTCAGAGCAGTTGCGCACGAGCCGTTCATAAGGGGCGTTAGCGCAGCTGGGAGCGCGTCTGACTGGCAGTCAGGAGGTCACGAGTTCGAGCCTCGTACGCTCCACCATGAAACCCTTGGAAATCCAAGGGTTTTTACTTTTCATAGGTGGTTAGATTAAAATGTACCCTATAAATTGGACACTAAGGTTTTTCAAAAAATAGTGAAAACCCTTAATTCCGGACATATGCGTTTTTCAACATGTCGCAGATAGAGTAAAATGTCCGAAAAGGAGGGTTTCCAATGCCGTATTCAAAA
>JAFRFA010000120.1:0-2046 GCA_017434585.1 Mogibacterium sp.
AGTTCTCTGAACAGGTCAAGATTGATGCAGAGCGTCTTCGGATTGCAGGACACATACACTATCTCTTCTATGCCGTATCCCGCCAGCATCTTCACCGCCTTGTCGTGTATGCCGACTCTCGGCGGATCGACAACTATGACATCGGGCTTTACAGGTATCTCGTCGAGTTTCTCCTTTACATCACCGCAGATGTAATGACAGTTAGTGATACCGTTTAGTTCCGTGTTGTATCGCGCGGCTGAGATCGAGTCCTCAACGATGTCTATGCCGTACACATCTTTTGCCTTTGAGGCCATCAGCTGGGATATCGTTCCCGTGCCGCAGTAAAGGTCATATACCGTCTTTCCGGATACGTCCGGGACAACCTCAAGAACATCGCTGTACAGCCTCTCGACTGCATCGATATTGGTCTGGAAGAATGCGAACGCGTTCACCTTGAACTTCAGGCCGAGTATCTCTTCGTTGTACCAGTCTCTGCCGTAAAGGATCTTATGGGATTCGTCTATCACGGCATCGGCGACTGAATCGTTGAAGGTCCTCATTATGCCGACGATCTGCATATCCGTATCAAGACCGGTGAGCACGTCCCTGAAGCCCTCCTCATCGAAATGTCCGGACAGTTCTCCGTCGCTGGCTGTAACGATGTTTATCAGCAGCTCACTTGTCCTTACGCCGCACCTTACAACGAGGTTTCGCAGAAGCCCTTCGTGTGTCTTTCGGTGATAAGGCCTGTATCCCTTTTCGCGGCAGAAATCAAGCGAAGCCCTCAGCACCCTGTTGAAGTCCGGGGGCACGAGCTGACACTCGTCCGTAGTCATGATGGACATCCAGCGGCCTCTGTAGTGCATCCCGAGCTCGAGCTCGCCGCCCTTCTCGAGATCGCCGAATGTGTATTCCATCTTGTTCCTGTATGAAAAGCACGAAAGAGCCGGTGCCATCCCGAGGTAGACCGACTCATCGATATCGTGTGCGTCAAGCAGCCTTCTGACGGCCTTGTCCTTCTGTCTCAGCTGCTCATCATAAAGCACACCCTGGTATATGCATCCGCCGCAGTGCTCCGATGCCGGGCAGATATTACTGTTCAGCGCTGCCGTAGTATTTTCCATAAAACTCCTTCTTGAACTCCGTGAACCGGTCCTCCTCTATCGACTTTCTTATGTCCTCGGACAGTTTTGACAGGAATCTCAGATTGTGTTCTGACAGCAGCATGGCAGACATGGTCTCTCCTGCCTTGAACAGATGCCTGAGATATGCCCTGCTGTAGTGCCTGCAGGTATAGCAGTCGCATTCCGGATCGAGCGGACCGAAGTCTCTTTCGTATTTTGCATTCTTTATGTTGACCCTGCCGCGGCTGGTCGTAGCCATACCGTGCCTTGCTATGCGTGTAGGCTCGACGCAGTCGAACATGTCGACGCCTCGCTCAACGGCTTCAAGGATGTAGTCAGGTGTACCTATTCCCATGACATAGCGCGGTTTGTCGTAAGGCAGCAGGTCGGGAGCGTAATCGAGCACTCCTGTGTACTGCTCTTTTGTCTCTCCGACAGATATGCCTCCGACGGCATAACCCGGAAGATCGAACTTCACTATCTCGCGGGCGCTCTCTTCCCTGAGGTCTCTGAAAAAACCGCCCTGCATTATACCGAAGAGAGCCTGTCTTTCAGGGAATTTATGCGCTTCGATGCATCGCTCGAGCCATCTGGTGGTCCTTGCCTGCGACTTTGCTATGTAGTCATAGGAGGCATCGGGAGGAGCGCATTCGTCGAATCCCATTATGATATCCGAACCGAGGTCGTTCTGCACTTCCATCGACTTCTCGGGGCTCAGCATGTGCCTGCTCCCGTCTATGTGCGAAGAGAACAGAGCCCCCTCTTCTGTGATCTTTCTCATATGACCGAGGCTGAAGACCTGAAAGCCCCCGCAGTCGGTGAGTATCGGCCTGTGCCAGTTCATGAACTCATGAAGGCCGCCCGCCTCTCTTACTATATCCGAGCCGGGTCTAAGCATCAGATGGTAGGTATTTGCCAGTATGATCTGGGCTCCCGTAGC
>JAFRFA010000006.1:0-5502 GCA_017434585.1 Mogibacterium sp.
CTCCCAGGTCTTCGCCCTGTTCAGCAGCCTCTTTACCTCGACCGCCTGATCCGAGCCTATCTCGAGAGCGAGCGTTCCTCCCGATCTGAGATGCATGCTCGCCTCATTCGCGATCACGCGGTAGAATTCGAGTCCGTCCCTGCCTCCGTCGAGCGCGATCCTCGGCTCATGGTCCTTCACCTCGACCGAAAGCGTATCGATCACATCGCTTTCGATATACGGCGGGTTGCATACGATGATGTCGTAGACCTTGTCCTCAGGGATAGCGTCGAACATATTGCCGAGAGCGAATATGCACCTGCGGCTTACTTCGTTGATCGACGCATTTCCCATCGCTGTCTTCAGGGCCTCTTCGGACACATCGGTCATCGTGACTATCGCATCCGGGATCTTCGCCGCTATTGATATGCCTATGGCTCCGCTTCCCGTGCACAGGTCGAGTATCTCAGGTCTGCGCAGGCCCTTCCCGGCGATCAGATCGAGCACCTGCTCGACGAGTATCTCGGTATCGAGCCTCGGTATGAGTACCGACGGGTTGACCCTGAACGGCAGTCCCATGAACTCCTGCATGCCGACGATGTACTGCAGCGGCACGCCTTCTATCCTCGCGTATATACGCTTCTCATACTCCTGGAAGTCTTCATTTTTCATAAGCTCTTTGGCTCTGGTTATCTGCTCGGTGGCCGAAAGCCCCGTCGCATAGGTAAGGATGATCCTCGCCTCGTTCTTGCCGTTCGGCAGCATGCCCAGCGCCGCCTGTCCCCAGGCCAGAGCGTTCTCGTACGTCTTGACGTCCCTAGTGTATCTGCGGGCAAGCGTCCTCGCCTTGGCGGCCTGCGCCTCGATGTCGGCAATGGCCCTGACGATGGAACGCCCGTCGTTCTCTTCAGGCTTTACTATCGTGTATTCGTTGTTGTCGAGTTCCTCGAGGAACCTTATCGCTTCGTTTATCTCCTCTTCGGTAGCGCCTTCTCCGAGGTCGGTATACACTGTCCTGGCCTCGACCTCGCGCTCCCTGTTTTCGATTTCTTCCGCTTCTTCGGCAGCTTTCACATTGGCCTCGGAGTTCGCCTCGACCTCGGCTGCCCATTCATCCATCTCGCGGCTGACCTCTTTCTCTTCGGCGGCGGATCTTACGATGTTGCCGTCCTTGTCCACGAACGAGGATATCTCAGGGACTCCCGGGTCCACCGTCACGGCCTTGAGCGACAGTATCGCGACCTCAAGCTGTTCTCTGGTCGGCTCGGCTGTCGTGAGTTTCTGAAGCATCAGTCCCGGCCAGCTCAGTATGCGGACGAGTCTGCCGTTCGATCTGCCCGCCAGCCTGAGGAGCTCGTAGCTGATGCCGGCGATCACCGGTATGAGAAGTATCCTCGACGCTATCCTCCATACGAGGTTCGGCCATCCGAGAAAGCTGAACAGCAGCAGACTCACGAGGAGCACGAATACGAGAAAACTCGTTCCGCATCTCGGGTGCAGCGTCGGGAACTTTTCGGCGTTTTCAGGATCGAGCACCAGTCCGTTCTCAAAGCAGTGGATGGTCTTGTGTTCGGCCCCGTGGTAGCGGAACAGGGTCTTTATGTCTTCCATCCCGCGTATCGCAGCGACATATGCTATGAACAGCGCGATCCTGAGGAGACCCTCGATAAGGTTGAGCGCTATAGGATCGCTTATCCACTTTTTAAGAAAGTTCACCACCCATGTAGGGAATATGATAAAGGCTGCGATCGAGATGACCACCGCGAACAGGAGAGCAAGAGTCATTAGGATGTTCCACGCGGCCTTAGGTCCGAACTTCTTATTGACCCAGGCTTCGACCTTTCCCGGTTCTTCGGCGTACTCAGGAGCGTACTCCTCGAGTATGTCGGCCGACTCCATCAGGGTTCCCATACCGTTCACCAAAGAGCGCGCGAAAGCAACGATCCCTCTCACGAACGGGATCTTCATCACCTTTGTGTCGAGCGGCTTTTTCTTCGTTCTGAGATAGAGCTCGCCCGAAGGCATGCGCATGGCGATCGCAACGCGGTCAGGCCCCTGCATCATCACGCCTTCCATGATCGCCTGACCGCCGATGCTCGTCGGACAGGCCTCCTTTATAAAGATTTTGTCGTAATCCAGTTTTGCCATTTACCCCTATATATATTAATGTAGCTTTTTCAGCATAAAGTCGATGAAATCCTTGTTGCTCTTCGTGCTTGAGAGGTTGTCGATGATCTCCTCCGTAACGTCCATCACGCTGCCGGAGCTCATTGCCCTCCTGAGCATGTACATCACCTGGTATTCCTCCTGGCTCAGCAGCAGGTCCTCTCTTCTCGTGCCCGACTTGTACAGGTCGATCGCCGGGAAGATCCGTCTCTCGCTGAGCTGCCTGTCGAGGTGGAGCTCCATGTTGCCCGTGCCCTTGAACTCCTCGTATATGACATCGTCCATGCGCGAACCCGTTTCGACGAGAGCCGTCGCAAGTATGGTGACGCTGCCGCCCTCTTCGAGATTACGTGCAGTTCCGAAGAATTTCTTCGGCGGATGGAGCGCGCCCGGATCGAGCCCCCCCGAAAGCGTCCTTCCCGAAGCCGGGACTTCCATATTGTACGCCCTTGCGAGCCTGGTGATCGAGTCGAGCAGTATCATGACGTCTTTTCCGGTCTCGGCAAGGCGCTTCGCTCTTTCGATGACCATCTGCGCGACCTTGACGTGGTGCCTTGTCTCCTCGTCGAAGGTCGAGTATATGACCTCGGAGTGTTTCAGGCTCCTCTTCATATCAGTGACCTCTTCAGGTCTTTCGTCCACGAGCAGCACGATGAGCTCGATGTCCGGATACTTATCTTCGACCGAAGCCGCTATCTTTTTCAGCAGCACAGTCTTGCCTGCCTTCGGCTGTGCGACGATGAGACCTCTCTGGCCTCTGCCTATAGGCGCGACCAGGTCCATGACCCTTGTCGAAAGGTCGATGCTCGAATTTTCGAGAACGATCTTTTCATCAGGGAAGACCGGCGTGAGGTTATCGAAGTGAGGACGCCTCTTTGAACTCATCGGATCGAGGCCGTTGACCTCCTTGACGTAGAGCAGCGCGCCGAACTTCTCGGTGCCGCGCGGCCTTCTTGCTATGCCGAGAATCTTGTCTCCTGTCCTGAGCCCGAACCTTCTGATCTGGGTCGGAGAGACGTAGATGTCCTTGTTCGATGTGAGGAAGTTGTCGAAGCGCAGAAAGCCGAAGCCGTCATCTGCTATCTCGAGTATGCCCTCGACATCCGACTTGCCTTCGTCTTCGTTTCCGGCCCCGCTTCTGCCTTCGCCTTCAGCCGGCGCTTCAGCTTCCACGGGAGCTTCGGCCGCTTCTGCAGCCGGCTCTTCTGCCGCTTCAGTTACTTCTTCGATGATTTCTTCTTTCTTTTTCTCTGCCATATGATTGCCCTTTTACAGTTCTTCGTTTGCGCCGACTGTCGTCAGGATCTCCTCTTCGGATTTATCGACCTGGCTGACCTCCAGCTTGCCTATGTCTTCCTTGTCGATCTTCTCGCTGAGCGCCAGCAGGGTAGGCGACAGGTATACCGTCGACAGCTGCTTGCCGTCCAGGCTTATGATCGATCTTTCTGTGAAGTTGCTGCCCCTTATATAGTAGCGGTCGCCGATCTTGACCACGTCTTTGATCGCGATCTTCTTGTGGCCCATCTGCATGTCGACTCTCTCGTACGGGACCTTGCCTCCGTAGCTGTACTGCTTTCCGTAGAGCATATCGTAGGCGAGAGCCTCCTGGTCATCCAGGTAGTCCTTGCTGTCCGGAGAGTTGCTCTGCTGGTAGTCGAAGAGTATTCCCTCGTGTGAAAGGCCGGCATCCTCGAGCAGTATCGCACCGCTCTGGTACGAATGGATATCGAGGTCTTCCTTAGGAAGCCCGATATTGTCCCATATGACATAACGGGTCGAGTACAGATCAGGCTGCTTGTAGTTCTCTTCCTTTACATCGAGGGCCGGGATGTGATCGCCGTAGATGATCATAACGGTCGGTTCGCCGCTCGCCTCGATCGCCTCGATCAGGTCACCTATGAAGGTATCCATCTCGTGGCATTCGTTGAGGTAGTATTCGTACTTCCACTTGGTCTCTTCATCAGGCGCGGTCACCTCGGTATACGGGTTCTTGAATACGCGCTCTGTCGGATAGGCTCCGTGGCCCTCGACCGATATGACGTGCATGAAGTCCCTTCCCTCGGAGTTCAGCATGATATCCATGATCTCGTTGGTCAGGACAGTGTCCTTGCACCAGTTGGTCGGCGTGAACGAAACGTTGTTCATGTATTCGACCGAGGTGAAGGTATCGAATCCGAGGTTGGCGTATACTTCGTTTCTGTTGTAGAAGAGCGCGCGGTGATCGTGCAGGGCGCTGCACTCGTAGCCGTGGCTCCTCGCGACGTACGCCATGCTCTCGAGGGTGTGCTCTCTGAGCTTGCCCTTATACGGGTATTCGCCCGGTCCGAAGAACTTGGCGCTTATTCCCGTCAGCACCTCAAACTCGGTGTTGGCCGTACCCGCTCCGCAGGCAGGCACCTCGAAACTTCCCGATGAATATTTCTTGTAGAGCTCGTTGAACACAGGCGTCGGGTCTTTCGAGACCTCTATGTTCGCGTAGTCCTGCGCCACCGTGAACGATTCCATCTGCAGGACTATGATGTTCGGATGATCGAGACTGTCGTCCTTCTGCTCGAGCGTGGTATCCAGACCCTTCTCCGTCTTGTTCTCGAGTATGCCTTCGATGAGCTTAGGAGAGTAGCCCTTCGGCTTGCTGATGCCGCCCGATACCGATGTGGTCAGGAAGCAGTAGGCCAGGCCGTAGTCTCTGTACGCATAGTTGAGGTTACCGAAGAATGTGGCCACGCGGCCGGACTTTATCATGCCCATGGTCGCGCCTACAGTAACGAGCACCGAAGCGAGTATGATCGCTATGCTCCTCTTGTAGTTGATGTTCTTCCACTTCTCGCTGCGGATGAAGATGAGGAGTATCGCTGCGATCAGCAGTCCCACCACGACGATGGCGAGCGTGATCTGCGTCATCGAGTAGTATGTCGTTGCTATCGTAAGGCCGTCCGCTACGTTCTGCAGGTCGTAGAGCGTGAACGGGGTCATCCTCGAAAGAAGTATGCCGCCGTTGATCGTGCCGAGCGCGACCCAGACCAGCCCGATGATGAACCATACGAACCTGCGCCTCTTGAAGAGCAGCGCGAAGGTCATGCTCGTAAAGATGAAGAGCGTGTTGAACAGGAACATGAGAGGATGTGTCACCGCCCATATCAGTCCTGCGACCGGACTCGTCGTCAGCCTCGCGAACGTCTCCATGTAGAGGTTGATCAGCACCGCGCTGAGCGCCATGAGCAGCAGATACTTGCCTTCATGCTTGCTCGCATCGTAATACCTGGCCTCTCTCTTCGGAAAGATCTTGTAGTAGATCTTCTGGATGAAGAGCCCGATCTTTTTGAGGATCACCAGTATCTTACCAATAATCACTCTTGC
>JAFRFA010000016.1:0-10857 GCA_017434585.1 Mogibacterium sp.
GAGCGGCGAACACGGGCTTCGTGGTGACCTTGCTGCTGTTTCAGCTGTACAAAAGGACCGAAAACGAGGAACTGGGCTTTTTCATAAGCATCCTTACCGTCGCGCTGTCATACATAATCTGTGAGAAAGCGGACTTCTCGGGGGCCATCGCCTCCGTGGTCTGCGGGATAACTTTCTCGGCTCTCCGTGCGAAAGAGGGATCGATCGGCTCACCGGGGCGCCTCGAGCGGTTCTCGTCCATATGGGACACGCTTGACCTGCTGCTGAACTCGCTGCTGTACGTCATGCTCGGCCTGACTTTCGTGCAGGTGCTGCAGATGAAGCACGTCATACTGCTGTCGCTGTCCGCGATACTGCTGAACCTTATCGCGAGAAGCACCAGCCTTGCGGCCTCGACACTGATCATGGGAGAGATCCCCAACGGGTACGACAGATGGAGCTTCATCAAGCTGCTGACCTGGGGCGGACTGCGCGGAGGACTTTCGACAGCGCTCGCCATGAGTACCTGGGACTTTCTGTCCCCGGATACATACTACATCCTGCTTGGATGCACCTACGCGATAGTATTCTTCACGACGGTCGTGCAGGGACTGACTGTAAAGAAAGTGTATGACGGCATCTGCCGGAGGCTTGCAAAAGCGTCATGACAAGACCCGGCGTGCCGCTAAAGGAGAAAAACATATGACGGATCTTCAGATAGATTATTTCATGGCCGTGGCCACGAACCTCAGCTTCACAAAGACTTCCGAGGAGCTCTTTGTTTCGCAGCCCGCTATCTCGAGACAGATATCGCAGCTCGAAAAGGAGCTCGGGGCAAAGCTCTTCAAGAGGAACAACCAGAGGACGGAGCTTACCGAGGTGGGGCGCCTGTACTTCGATCTTTTCAGCCGCTTCAAATCCGAATACATAAACACCCGCATCAAGGCCGACCATATTATGGGAAAGAAGAACGCGGTCATGCGGGTCGGCTTCCTCGAGGGCTGGGATCTTTTCAATATAATCCCGCCGATGATGAAGAAGTACAAGGAGCAGTTCCCGGATTCCGAGGTGGTCATTAACTGCTGCGGCGTCAAGGAGCTCACCACGGGCCTGCTGACGGACTCGCTCGATGTCATAGTGACCATGAAGAACACCGTGACGAAGTACAGCGAATTCGACTACAGCGATGTCGCCGAGATCGGAAAGATACTCATCTATTCGGCCAGGCATCCGCTCGCGTCGAAGGGCGAGGACGAGCTGACCCTCAGGGATTTCAAAGAGGACACTTTCCTCGCTCCGTGGGAGATAGTCGACCGCATGATAGTCGAGGCGATCTCGAACTACACGCGGCCTTACGGATTCATACCGGATGTGCGCTTCGTCAAGAACCACGAATCCACCATCACCTGCGTCAGGAACAACATGGGCGTCACCATCGCCGACGAGTGGGTGTGGGCCAAGGGCGCGGACGACCTGTCGTGGATACCTTTCAATGCGAAGGACACCGTCTCGGTCGCGAGGCTCAGGTCCAGAGAGGACGAACAGGTCCTCGCCATGGAGAGTATACTGAAAGAGGTCATAGAAAAACAAGAAAAAACAAGAATGAGGGCGCTAAAACAGTTGTAAATACTGGTTTATAACCATATAGTTATGAACCTATAAACGCTTAAGTGATTATACAGGGCAGACCGCTGTTGTTAAAATTTAAACAACAAGACGGTTTGTCTTTTTATAACAGAAACAACATTGGAAATCGAAGGGAGAAAGTATCATGCAGAAAAGCGCAAAATTGACAGCGGTATACGCGCTCATCATGGACCTGCCGCTCAGCTTAGTTATCACTCTTGTAGCTCTCGCGCTCGCCAACATCGACGCGCCGGGAAGCCTGAACGGACCTAACTTCATCAGGATGGCATGCATCGCCTATGTAGTGACGTTCTTCGTGAACTTCCTCCATGCTGAGAGATGGGGATTCGCGGTCGCTTCAAAGTACGCAAAGCCGGGAACATTCAAGTTCGGACTCATCCTGAACATGGTGGTCGCTGCTGTATTCTGCGTCATCCTCGACCTTATCATGACAGCTATCGGCATGGCCAACTCGCCTGCCGGATTCCAGTTCGGACCATACATCGCATCGTGCCTCAAGGGCTTCATCCCTTGCTACATACCGACGCTGATCATCGCGATGCTCTGGAACCCTGTAGCAGACAGATGCTCAAGAGCGATCTGCAACGAGCCGGCTCCTGAGATGGGACCTGGAGCTCCGGGACAGGAATAATACACAGAAACTTTAAAAACCGATCATTTTTCGATGATATTTACGGTGATATCATCAAAACAAGATAGCTGAAGATATCTTTCAGACAACGGCATAAAGATATCTTCGTGTAGATTGCATATTGCAGGAGGGAAACAATATGAAGATCCTTGGTATTTCTTACGGAACAAAGAACGGAAACAACGACACCATGTGCAGAGTCGCTCTCGAGGAGTGCAAAAAGCTCGGTGCTGAGATCGAATTCATACATGCATTTGACTGGGATCTCCAGACATGCACAGGCTGCGTGGCCTGCTCGAGGAGCCTCGTAATGGGCAAGGGCATGGTCTGCACAAGAAAGGACGACTTCGCTGCACTTTACGAGAAAATGGTAGAGGCTGACGGCGTATTCATCGTAGACCCTATCTACGAATCGGGCGGATCCGGACTCTTCCACATCTGCTGCGACAGAATGGGCCCTGGACACGACACGGGCATGCTGCTCGGACTCAACGAAAAGCTCAAGGAGCAGGGCAAGGAGCCTCTGGACATGAAGTACTTCAGACAGAAGGCGATCTCATTCCTCGCTATCGGCGGATCCGACTGGGCAGTCAGAACAGAGACTGACCACGCTATGCTCGCCATGAGCCCTGGCTGGAAGGTCATCGACAATGAGTACTTCTCGTGGTGCAAGGACGTCATCATGCAGGAAGACAAGATCGAGAGAACGAAGGAAATGGCCAGGAACCTCGTAGAGGCCGCTCAGTATATCATCGACAATAACCTGATGATCATGGGCTCCGATGACGTGGATCTCTGGAAGGGCAAGAAGGGCGCATGCCCGCACTGCCACGGCAACGCGTTCTATATCTTCCCTGGCACGACTGACGCCGAGTGCGAACTCTGCGGACTCCGCGGCAAGCTTGTAGTCGAGGGCGACGCAATGGTATTTAAGTTCGATCCTTCGACAGAATGGCATGCTCACGACATCCTCTCGGGCAAGGCTGCTCACGGCGAGGACATCTTCGAGAACGAAGGCAGACTCATGAACCTCTACAAGGATCCTGAGTTCAAGGCCCGCAAGGAGCACTACACAAGCGTGATCGAGCCGACACCATCCCCATCCAAGGGCAACTAAATTTCCTGAAGAAAGGAGAAACAATGAACAGACCTGAATTTTATCCGGTAAGAAGCATAATCCTGGTCGACCTCGCTCACGAGGACTACAGGATCAAACTCGAGAACTGGCTTTACAGATATCATGTTCCGGACAGCATCTCGCAGTTCGGACCTTATGTAAGCAAATACGCGTTCTATCCGGCGCTCCCGACTCCTCCGGGCGGAGAGAGATTCGGCACCGTAAGGATGCAGATGACTGAGCACTACTGGCTCGCAAACCCTAACGATCTTGGATTCGCAAGCGACCATCACAAGGTCTTGACCGAGTACTTCCCGACAGACGTGCTCGTATGGCAGAACAACATCCCTGACACGGGACATTCGCACGGCATCGACAAGTCCCAGGAGGTCAACCTTGAGGGAGATGATGCGAGAGCCACAAAGGGCGACGAGTCCGCGGGAACCGTTCCTTTCATATTCGCATTCGTGCCTGTATGGTGGGAAGAGGACTTCAAGGGCGAAGGCCGCACGGTCGAGGACGGGCCTAACTACAGATGGCAGTTCGTCGTCAAGTACCCTGAAGGCGTCAGCGCCGAAGAGGGCGACAAGTGGCTCAGAGAAGAGTTCATCCCTGCGTGGACCTCACACGACGGATGCACGCGCTGCGTATCCAGCAGGATCAAGAAGGAAGTCAACAACTGCGACTTCGACCGTATCGTAGAGATGTGGTTCGAGTGCCAGAGCGCTTGGGTCGATGCATGCGAGGCTGCTGCAAAGAAGTGTAAGAAGCCTGCATGGGCCGAGACAGAGGACTTCCCTTATCTCAAGAAATCCTACGGCATCAGCGGCATCTTCCTGTCGGATTACGCCAGATCGGACAATCTGACACAGTACCGCGGATACATCACGATGAGATAGGATGAGCAGAAAAGAGATTTTGACGCTTGCGCTCCTCATAGCGGTGCTGCCTCCGGCATGGGCCGTTGCGAGCCCATACCTCGGCAACAGCGTGGGGCCGGTCGCTCTGATAGCGGCGGGCATCTACGCAGCCAACGGCAACAAATGGGAAGACGCCCATAAGATCGCGCTCGGCTATCTGGCCGGAGACATATGGGCTCTTGCAGCGACCGCAGTAATGGCGCGGACACCGTATGACCCGGACGTGACGCTGTTCGCAGTCCTGGCAGTGCTGGGTTTCATGGCCGTCGTGATATCGCAGAAACTACCGTCGCTTTTCTACATGCCTTCGTGGCTTGCCGGATGGGCGATAGGGATGCTGGCGATGAATCTGGACAAGACGACTCCTCTGATGAGTCTCACCGTCCAGATCGGCGCGGCGATGCTTGTAGGCGTGTATTACATAGGAGCGCTCGTGGACAAGCTCCACAGACTGATGAACAGATAAGTTTTTTCCATCGGTGAGAGTCTGACAGACAAGCTATCGGACTCTTTCCAGCAAGGAGAATCGAAATGGGCAAAGGAAAATATTTTTATTCGAAGGGCGAAGGCAACGACGGATATATAAAGAACCTCGAAGTGCTCGGCTACTGCGATCTTGACGGCAAGGCCGGCATGTTCCAGATGGCTCTTTACCGCACGGAGTCCGGCAGATACCTTCTCTACGGAGCTGCGTTCGCGGCAGGTCCTGAGGGCGTGGGCATCATGATAAGCGATGTCACGGATCCGAGAGATCCTGTGTTCATCAAAAAGTGGCGCCCGTTCAGCATCGAGGAGTATCCAACGACATCCATCCCTAAGCTGCAGATCGCCGACGACAAGCTGGTATTCGCTCTGACGTCGGGAAGCGGCCCGGGAGTGCTGGTCGGCGACCGTGCAAAGATGAAGAGCCTGCAGGGCATCATGGTGTACGATCTCAAGAAGGATCCTGAGAACCCTGAATTCCTCGGATACTGGGACTGCGGAGTTCCTTATTCGATGGGCGTCCACCGCTTCATGTACAACGGCGGCGATTACGTGCATCTTTCGGCCGAGGCCGATGAGCACGAGGGCATGATCTACAGGATCGTGGACATCTCGGATCCTCAGAACATCAAAGAGGTCGGCCGCTGGTGGGCGCCTCACCAGTACATCTACGGAGTACCGGGACGCGAGGTCGATCACTCGGCTCCTCATAATCCTGACTTCATGGACAAAGGCTGGATGCACGGGCCTCCGTTCGTGCTCGGCGACAAGGCCTATCTCGGCTACGGCGGGGACGGACTGTATGTGCTCGATGTCTCCGACTTCACAAGACCGAAGGCTCTCGGACAGCTCAGGTTCATGCCTGCCTTCTCAAGCAGACTCGCCGGAGCAAGGACGCACACGGCTCTGCCTCTGAAGGGAAGAGACCTCTGCGTAGTCACGAACGAGGGCGAGAGATTCGGCTTCATCAAGGACGGCATGGTCACGCAGGCGCAGGCGGTGAACAACATCCACATGGTGGACGTGAGCGACCCGGCGAACCCTGTACTGATAGCGGAGTTCCCGTATCCTGAAGTCCCTGAGGACTTCCCGGCTCCTAACTTCAACACCTACTGCCTGGCAGAGGGTTCGAAAGGCGGACCGTTCGGACCGCACAACCTGCATGAGCCTATGGACGGCAAGCCGTGGCTCGAGCAGAGGACGGACGTGGTATACGACTGCTACTTCGCCGCGGGACTGAGGATATATGACGTATCCGATCCTTTCTACATCAAGGAGAAGGCATACTTCATTCCGCCGAACCCGACAAAGAAGTTCTTCCCGTTCCCGGGACCGATGATGGCCATGACAGAAGACATCGTTGTCGACGACAGAGGCAACATCATCATCGATGCGAACAGCGACGGATTCTACATCCTGCGCAAGACATACGAAGACTGATAACCAGAGTTTTATCCCTCTCTGATCAGCAATAAAACGGATCCATTTGAGACAAAGTCCTCATCTGGATCCATTTTTCTTTCTCAATTAAGCGTTCAGTTGGAACCTTTTGGAGAGGACACCCCTATTTGGTTCCATTGATGTGATATTATATAAGCAGAAACAGGATCCGCCGTCGGGGCGGACTTCAAGGAAAGAAGCATGCATTTTGTCGACGCAAAAGGGATACTCACAACAAGCGGCGGACGCTGCGGGATGAACATCTACCGCGGGTGCACTCACGGCTGCATCTACTGCGACAGCAGGAGCCGGTGCTATCAGTTCACGCATCCTTTTGAAGATGTCGAGGTCAAACAGAACGCGCCTGAGCTTCTCGAAAAGGCGCTGAGATCGAAAAGAAAGAGATGCATGATAGGCACGGGCTCGATGTCCGACCCGTACATGCACTGTGAAGAGCAGCTCCGCCTCACGAGGAGATGCCTCGAGATAATAAACCGGTACGGGTTCGGCGTAAGCATACAGACGAAATCCGACCGCATCCTCCAGGACATAGATCTTCTGGATGAGATCAACCGCTCCGCAAAATGCGTCGTCCAAATGACGCTCACGACATGGGACGATGAGCTCTGCGGCATACTGGAGCCGAATGTGTGCAACACAAAGCGCAGGATCGAGGTGCTCGGGATGATGCAGGAAAGAGGGATACCGGCCATCGTCTGGATGACGCCGGTACTGCCCTTCATCAACGATACGGAAGAGAACATCACGGCGATACTCGATGCATGTGTCAGGACGGGCGTCAAGGGCGTCATAGATTTCGGGATGGGGCTGACTCTCAGAGAAGGCGACCGCGAATACTATTATGCCGCGCTCGACAGGCACTTCCCGGGAATGAAGGAGCGGTACATCAGGACATACGGGAACGCATATGAGCTGCCGAGCCCGAATGCAAAAGAACTGAAAGGGATATTCAACAGGATATGCAGAGACAGCGGCATGCTGTCGACTCCTGAAGAATGCTTTGCTTTCATGAGCGAGCTTCCCGAGAGATATCCGCAGATGAGCATATTCGATATGGAGCGGTGAAATGAAACTGGACCATCCGTTCGGACCTTTATACGATGAAAACAGCCGGGTGCTGATACTCGGCTCGTTTCCGTCCGTTAAATCCAGAGAGCAGAACTTCTTTTACGGCCATCCGCAGAACCGTTTCTGGAGGGTCATCGCAGCAGTTTTCGGGCAGCCTGTCCCGCAGACGGTGGAAGAAAAGAAACTGCTGATCCTGGGTAACGGACTGGCCCTCTGGGACTCGATCGCAAGCTGCGAGATCACAGGCTCGTCGGATGCCAGTATCAGGAATGTCCGCGCCAATGACGTAGGCGTCATACTGAACAGCTGCAGTATCGAAAGGATATACTGCAATGGACGCAAGTCTCACGAAATGTATCAGAAATATATAGAGCCGGAGACAGGGCGTGAAGCAGTATGCCTTCCGTCGACCAGTCCCGCAAACGCGAAGTGGACGCTTGAGAAACTGACCGGAGCCTGGTCGGTGATAGATAAATAAAATGTGCTGCAGATACTATTACGAAGATGAGATACGCGAGAGGATGCAGGATCTTCTGGATTCGCAGAGCATCATGGCGGATGCCAGCCTGAAAGCTGAACCGGGACGCGATGTCCGGCCTTCGGATGCGTCTGCGGTGATCTTCCGGAGCGGAGGAGGAGTACTGTCGGCGGGCGGCATGCGGTGGGGCTTCAGCAACCCGTACAGAAAAGGACTCATCATCAACGCCAGAGCTGAGACTGCCGCAGAAAAGAATCTCTTTGCGGACAGCGTGGCAAAGCGCCGCTGCATCATTCCTGCGAGCGGTTTCTACGAATGGGATACGTATAAGGCGAGGTTCAGGTTCACACTGCCGGACGGCGGACTGATACTCATGGCGGGCTTCTGGCACGAGGAACAGGGAACGCCGAGATACACCATACTCACAACAGAAGCGAACGGGTCCATGAAACCCGTCCACGACAGGATGCCCGTGATGATCGGCAGGGATGAGATCGGGCCGTGGATATATGACGATTCAAAGCTGTCGGAATTCATGGGCAGAATGCAGCCTGAACTGATATGCGAGCAGGACTCGGGTCAGATACGCATGGATTTCGAAATTTAGACGCAGACTGCCGGCTGTGACGAAAGCCGGGCAGAAACAGATAACAGATATAAGCAGAGGAAGTACAGCATGAAAGGGCGATTTGTCAGAGCCGCACTTATTGTTTTTTTTATTTTGATGCTGATCGCGCTGTCGCTCGGCGTGATTTACTATATAAAAGAACCGGTCATCACGCTAAAAGGCAAAGGATCAATGGAGGCCTCGCTGAAGGAAGGGTATCATGAACCCGGATATGAAGCTGAATACTGGTTCATAGACATCACAGACCGTGTTGAAGTAGATACGGACCTGGATGAAAAGAAGGCAGGCGAATATTCTGTGAATTACTCTGTCTGCTTTCTGAATAAGACGGCAACCGCGACCCGGACCGTGATCATGACAGACAAAGAGCCTCCGGTCGTAACCCTTAACGGGGGAGATACGATAAAGGTCCTGACAAACAGCAGCTTCGAGGATCCGGGATACAGTGCACAGGATGATTCCGACGGTGATGTAACAGCCTCTGTTAAAACGAAGGGGATTGTTGATACCTACAATCCGGGGACATATACGATCTCATACAGCGTAGCGGATTCATACGGCAATGAAGCGGCCAAGGTGCGGACGGTCATCGTAGAGGGAGAGCCTGAGATAAAACCCGAAAAGGTCATCTACCTGACCTTTGATGACGGACCAAGCGGGAATGTAACGCCGGAGGTATTGAGGATACTGAAGGAGCACAATGTGCCTGCGACTTTTTTCATCATCGGATACGAACAGAGCGAAGATAACATAAAGCTGCTGAAAGAGATGATCGCGCAGGGACATACGATAGGGATCCATGGATATTCACACGAATACAGTGAGATATACACGTCTGTTCCGGCGTTCATGGACAATATCAGGAAACTCGAGGATAATATACGCAGCGACCTGGATTACGAGCCGTTTGTGATCCGGTTCCCGGGAGGCAGTTCGAATACAGTGAGCATAGACTGCCGCGAGGGGATCATGTCAGAACTTGTGAAAGAAGTACAGGCGCAAGGCTATTATTACACAGACTGGAATGTGGACTCGACCGATGCGTCAGGGATCGGCATAAGCGCAGAACAGATCGTTTCCTCGGTCAAAAAAGGCTGCAAAAAGAACCGATACAATATCGTGCTCATGCACGACGGCTGGACAAAGGAAACCACTGCAGAGGCTCTGCCGCAGATCATCGAATGGGCGAAGGAGGAGGACTATACTTTCGCGGCCATGGAGAAAGGCGGGCCGACAGTGCATCAGCATGTAAACAACTGAGACCCGCAGGAGCCTGAACTGATATGCGAGCAGGATTCGGGGCAGATGAGAATGGAATTTGAGTTATAATAGAAGTCAGCAAGGGGTACACAGGATGTCAAAGAAAGGGGCCGCATGCTGTACGTTACAAGACACGGACAAACCGGGTGGAACGCTCTCAATAAGGTGCTGGGACGCACCGACATACCGCTGGATGCGACAGGCGAGGAGCAGGCGCGCGGACTTGCTCGTTCGCTCGAGGGCCTTGAGATAGATGAGATCCGGTGCTCCCCGCTCATGAGGACGAGACAGACAGCGGAAGCGGTATCACAGGCGACAGGCATAGGATACAGGACCGACGACAGGCTGATCGAGCAGGACTTCGGACGCTTCGAGGGAGTCGACAGATTCGACGCCGGATACCAGGAGGCGAAGAGGAAGTTCTGCGCGGGCTATCCCGGGACGGAATCCTACGAAGAGATGGCCGCCAGGGTCTATCCGCTGATCAGGGAGACGGAGGGGAAGAACGTGCTTCTCGTCACGCACGGCGGCATATGCAGGATAATCCGCGGGTACTTCGAGGACATGGATCCCGAAGACTACATCAGTTTCTCACAGGGCAACTGTGAGCTCAGGACATACGAAAACGACAGTCTGGTGAAATGACAGGGGGCCCTGTTTTAGGGTATACTATCTGTGATGGACAAGATCGCACTGGTGCTGTTTTTCATAGTGACGGGCGTTCACCTTTACGCCTCGATCAGACAGGACAAGGCTCTTCGCGCAAAGACGAAGCCGTTTATCCTGCTGACGCTGCTGGCTTACTATTGTTTCAGCGCAGAGCCTGTGCTGATGACCGTGGTGCTCGCGCTGATCTTTTCATGGATAGGGGATGTGCTGCTTATACCGCACGGCAACAAATGGTTCACCGCGGGAGGCATCTCCTTCATGATAAGCCACTTCTTCTTCGTGATCACCTACGCCCGCATGACGGACATGAGCAAGGTGCCGCAGGCTGCCCTCATAGTGCTGCCTCTGCTGTTCACCGCTGCTACTGTGATCATTTTCAAAAAACTTCAGCCGTATCTGCCGAAGCCTCTCTTCTGGCCGATGCTGCTCTACCTGCTGATAAACGGCAGCATGAACTGCTTCGCGTGGTTCCGCTCGATGAGTTTGCCGGGGACCGCGGCTTCGATCACGGCCATC
>JAFRFA010000121.1:0-1677 GCA_017434585.1 Mogibacterium sp.
AGCATCAATTCACAGATGCTGACGGTATTCCTTATCCCAATCATCTTAGCCTGCATACACTTGGCGGTGGTACTGCCTATAGTAAACAAGCTGCTCATGCTGTTCGGACTGTTTGACATACCGCGCCTGATCATTACCTCCAGTGTATGCGTACTGATCTGCGGTATAGTATATGCGGTCATATACAGAGTTACATCTAATGCATACTACCGGATCGTTTCGTAAAAAAGGTATTGACTAACGAACGAACGGTAGGTAGAATGGTGATGTCCAATATATTTTTTACTGCCGGAGGAATGCTATGGATAAGGGCAATACAAGAGATGAGATACTGAATGTCGCGCTGGATCTGTTTTCAGTTAATGGTTATGAAGCTACGAGCATTTCGCAGATCGCAGATGCGGTAGGGATCAGAAAGGCATCTCTTTACAGCCACTTCGGAAGCAAGCAGGAGATACTGGATAATGTCGTAGAGTCGGTGCTAAACGGATATGCAGAGCATTCCATATTCACTAAAGCCGACTGGGACGATCCTGAATTCACAAAGGACAAAGAGGGGATGACTGCGGATGATGCCGCGAAGATGATCCAGGGTCAGGTCAGATATATAGTCCATGATCCGGCCATCAGCAGGGGCAGAAAGCTGCTCTTGATCGAGCAGTTCCGCAACCGGGAACTCTCTGTTCTGCAGACCAGAATGAATTACGAAGGGATCATGAAATACTTCGAAGGCATAATCAGATACCTTATCCGCAGCAATACGCTTAGGGAAGCGGATACTGAGATCATGGCCGCGCAGCTCTCATCACCGATCACAGTCTGGATCAACCTGTGTGACAGGGAGCCTGCCAGAGAGGAAGAAGTGATGGAACTGGTGCATAAACACGTGCTGCAGTTCTTTGAGGTCTACGCAAAGTAGAACGATACTATAAATAAATCATATAGAATATCAATTGCCGGCCGGCCTTAAGGCTGACCGGTAAAAAAATACACCTCAAACTACCGAACGATAGGGAGCAAAAGAGGGAGGTCAATAATGTGTACAAGCATAGTAGTAAATAAGAATAAGACGATAGTAGGCTGGAATCTGGATCTTCTGGATATGGAATACAGAGTCAGTCCTGCAGATGAAGGGGTATTCATAGAGGTCAATGATGCAACAGAAGGGTGGATGCCATTGTTTGGCGCCAACAGCCGGGGAGACTTTGTCGGAATGCCTACATGCTGGCCTGCCGACAGAAGAAGCGATCCAGCGGGAGACGGCGAGAATGTAATCATGCTGGACATCGACCTCCTGCTGCAGAAGAAAACGCTGCAGGAGATCCGCGACATAGCGGCTGAAAGACCTGTCTACAGCATCCCGGGACTGACATTCATGTCTGCACTGTCGGATGCTGACGGCAACGTGCTTCACATAGTGCCGGGTCAGGGCTGCAGCTACTACGAAAAACCTGAATACAAGATTTTAACGAATTTCTCACCATATAAGCAGAACTCAGAGACACATCCGTGGATGGGCTGGGACAGATATCACATAGCAAAAGACATGCTGAAAAATGCGTCAGATGATTTTGATGTGGAGGATTGCTTTGAAATACTGAAGGCAGTCTCGCAGGAAGTCTGCCCGACCGTCGTGTCCATGGTATATGACGTGACAGACAGGACTGTTTACTGGTG
>JAFRFA010000122.1:0-1619 GCA_017434585.1 Mogibacterium sp.
CGACAGACCTTCACTCTATGGGACAGTATCTGCAGCAGGGACCGCAGATCTTCTTCGAGACCATACTGAACGTTGTGAATAGGGACAAGGATGTCAAGGTGCCTGAATCGGCAGGTCCTGAGCTTGCAGGCAGGTCGCTCAACGACATAAACGCTATGGCTGTAAAGGGCGTCATGGCTGCTCACGCAAAGGCTGACATCCCGATGATAAAGATAGATATCGAAGAGGTGAACGAATACTCGCTCGGACAGCTCCTTTACTTCCTGATGATGACTTCGGCCGTCACCGGCAAACTGATGGGCATAGATCCGTTCAACCAGCCGGGAGTCGAAGACTACAAGCAGGAGATAAGGAACCTGCTCGGCCAGTAAGCAATATATGATAGAAAGCAATTATTACCTCAGCAGAATAATAGAGGCGCTTCTGATCTCCGTCGCCGTCGCTTTTCTGATGACGCCGGTCAGTATTATGGTTGCGCATAAGCTCGGAGTCATCGACAAGCCCAAAGACGGACGCAGGATGCACAGAAAGCCTATACCGCGCTTCGGCGGCATGGCTATCTTCGTCGGTTCGATGACTGCTCTTACCATTCCTGCGGACATGAACGGACTTATAAAGGTTGCTATGCTCGGGGGGCTGCTGATGTATGGCCTGGGAGTCCTGGATGACATAAAGGATCTGAAGCCTGTAGTAAAGTTCGGCGGGCAATTCCTGGTAGCGACCATAGTGTACATACTGGGGATAAGGATCACCTTCCTGAGCAATTTCTTCGGAGCGAAAGTTACGGATGAATATGCGAACGTCATACTGTCGGGAGGACTGGCCTTTCTGATCACGGTCTTCTGGATCGTCGGCATCACGAACGCCGTGAACCTCATGGACGGACTGGACGGTCTGGCGGCGGGCTCTGTAGCCATAATGTGCATGTCTCTTGCGTACATAGCGTATATACACGGGACGAGGCTGGGTTCGATGCCGGTATGCATAGCACTCGTGGCTGTGGCCGGAGGATGCATCGGCTTCCTTCCGTTCAATTTCTCACCGGCAAAGACCTTCATGGGAGACGGGGGAGCTCTGTATCTGGGATACATGATAGCGGTGCTCTCCGTGATATCGCCTCTGAAACAGGCGACGGTGATAGGAGCCCTCGTGCCTATGCTGGCCCTCGCGGTGCCTATTTTCGATACTATGTTCGCAATGCTGAGGAGATTCCTGAACCATGAGCCTATAATGAGCGCGGACAGAGGACATCTGCACCATCATCTGATGGCAGCGGGCTTCGGACAGAGGCGCTCGGTGCTGATCATGTACGGGATAGTCGGCATCATGGGCATCGTGGCGGTGCTCATAAGCCGCGAACTGTACAAGGATGCATTCGCGCTATTCCTGATAGCGCTTCTGTATCTGGGCATCATAATCGTGCCGAAGCGTCCGAAGAAGAACCTGAGGACCATAATCACTGCAGACACGATGGAGACAAAGAAAGAGAACTTCGTGGATTATCTGAACTACGAAAGAGAACGCAGAAAACAGCTTCGTGAGACAGGACATGCCGAAGATCCGGAGCAATTCATAAATGCCGATCCCGAAGAAGGCGGAACGGCGGACTGGAAAAACAG
>JAFRFA010000123.1:0-9550 GCA_017434585.1 Mogibacterium sp.
ATCGGTTTTGCAAAGTAGTACCCCTGAAAGAGCCTGCACCCGTAATCCGCGAGCACTTCGAACTGCTTCTTCGTCTCGACTCCCTCTGTAAGCGAGTCCATACCGAGCGTATCCACAAGATCGATCAGGCTCCTGAGTATGGTCTTTGCCCTTTCGTTGCCTTTTGAGTTCTGCAGAAATGCCATATCGAGCTTTATCAGGTCGACATGCATGTCCTTGAGCATGTTCAGCGACGAGAATCCGCTCCCGAAATCGTCTATCTCAACGATAAATCCGTCTGATCTGAGCTGGTTTACGGTCTCGAGCCGGTTCTCGCTGTTGTTCATCATGACGGACTCTGTGATCTCGAGCCTCAGCTTTTCTGCGTCGATCCCGCACTCCTTTACTATTTCGTTCAGCTCGCTGCGGATGTCCATGAAGTAAAAATCCACAGGCGAGATATTTACGGACAGAAAGATATCCGGGTGGCTGTGCTTCCACGACTTCAGTATCTCCCCTGCGCATCTCCACATGTGTTTGTCGATCTCGGCGATCTTTCCGTTGCGCTCGAATTCAGGGATGAACAGCGCCGGAGAGAGATTCCCCTTTTCAGGATGGAGCCATCTGACAAGAGCCTCCGCCCCGACCAGCTCGCCTTTCGCATTTACGATAGGCTGCAGGAACGGCACTATCTGGCCGTCCTTTATAGCATTCGTAAGCTCAGCGGATATCTGCTGGTTCCAGAGCATCTCGTCTCTGATCTGGTCGTTGTAGTAAGAGATGTGCGAGTAGATACGCTTGATCTTGTTCAGAGCCATGCGGGCCCTGTCGAACATGATCGAGACCTCGAGATCCGGATCGTCCACAGGATAGATGCCGAGATGCACAAGCAGGTGGTGCTCCTTTTCTCCCATCCTGACCACCAGGCTGTCGAGCCTTTCGTTGATCGCTTCCGGGTCAAAGTCGCCGACCGGCATGCATATGCCGAAAGTGTCTCCTCCGAGTCTTCCGTAGACACAGTTCTCAGTCATGTCCTCCCTGATCCAGCCCGAGATGTGGCAAAGAGCATGGTCTCCGAAGTCCTTTCCGAATACATCGTTGACCATTTTGAACTCGTTGATGTCTACGAAGATGATCTGGTAAGGAACGTCCGGGTGAGCTTTCAGCAGCTCAGGGATCATCCTGTACAGGGTCTCTTTGTTGTAAAGACCCGTAAGGCTGTCATGCCGCGCGTTGTAGCGCTCCTGCTCGAGATTTTTCTGAGCTTCGGTATTGTCCCGTATGCTCACAAAGAATCCTATGGTGCGGCGTTTGTCGTCATTGTCCTTCGCTATGTGTTTTTCTATGTGGTAGTATTTTCTGCTGTCCCTGCTGCCGCTTATATGGTCGCTGACCCATTCATCTCCGGCTGACATCATCTCGGGGAATGCAGTCAGAAGTTTTTTGTTGACCTTGTCTGTTTCGTTCTCCCTGATCCTGAAGAAGTCCAGGCCCTTTTTGTTTGCCCATATGCAGGCCTTCTCTTCGTTGAAGAAGAACAGCGCGTCGTTGAGTCCCGACGCTATACTCTCGAGCATGCTGGAGATCAGGATCACCGGCTTGTAGTACAGAGCGAAATAGAACACGAGCACTCCGAAAATACCGAATCCTATCATGGACGTATCGACAGGAGTCCCCGACAGTATGTAAAAGGATTCCCATACAGAGGTGAAGATCATCGAGGCGAGCATCGTCGTATAACGCTCGCGGTATATCCTTGAGCTTCTGATCCTCTTGATGATGAACAGGATGATAGACGCAAGCAGGAAGCCGTAGACTATGACCCTGTGATATATCTGTCCCGCGTACGGCACCACTCTGAAGTACGGCAGGCCGCCGGCCTCCAGTTCTTCGGCAGCGAATGCGTGGCCGAAGAAGGGATTCAACAGCAGCTGGATGATATCTATCCCGAGAAGTGAATAAACGAAGTTTATGAGGACCTTGTTGTCCCATGAATAGTAGCAGTAATCCAGAGTGAACTTCAGAAGGCAGGCCATGATGAGGTCCATGCCGATAAAATAGATGTACATGCCGATCACGGCGACAGGTCGTGATACCGCGCCGATAATGATGACATTGCCGAGGATCGCCGGGATGAGCGAGGCTATAAGAAGAGCGACGGAGCGGGCCATAGGCTTGTCCGACCTGCGCGCAAAGTGCACGCAAACACAGAGCACGATGATCTCTATTGTCAGTATGACCTGTAAAACTATCCTCATTTCTTTCTATGATGCTCTTTCTTCATTTCGTACATGCGTGAGTCAAGTTCTTTCATGAATGTATCTATATCGCCCTTTCCCGGCTCGAATGTACTGATGCCGTATGAGAAATCAAGCCTGTATTCGTTTTCACTGCGCCCGGCATTGAACTCCGCGAGATTGCGCTCCATAGCAGCGACATATTCGTCCATGCTGCGGCCCTCTTCCATCCGCTCCAGCACTATGAATTCATCTCCTGCAAAGCGAAATACGCTTTCCTTGCTGACGCGGGATCTCTTCAGGATCTCCGCGACCTGCACGAGAGCCTTGTCTCCCTCCGAATGCCCGTAGTTGTCGTTGATCTCCTTGAACCTGTCTATATCGAGCATCATGCCCGAGAACCTGTAGCCGCGGTCTATCCAGGTCGCCAGTACGAAATCCAGGTACTTGCGGTTATATATGTAGACCAGAGAGTCTATGTAAGCGGTCTCGTTCTGCTGCATCATGTACATGCCCGTCAGGCCAATCGCCGAGGACAGCCATGCCAGTGACAGCCCGTAGAAAGCGAACTGCAGTCCTGAGCCTATGAGTATAGGTATCAGGAACATGTTGATATTGAAGAAGGCCCTGGCGCCGTATTCCTTCTCGTAGCGGCGCGTGACTATGATAGCGCTGATCAGGATATACAGTATGACGGCGTAATAAACATAGCCGAAAGGTCTTCTCTCATACACATTGCTGTCGGAGATGTAGTAAACGACCGGAGTGAACAGATTGACCAGAGTCATTACGAGCATGAAGCCTACAACAAATATCTGAGGCTTATACTTCTGCCAGATGCGGCTGGTATCGCCGTAGAGTCCGAGATCCACATAGATAAGAACACAGAACGGGAGTATCAGATTGATGCTGAAAAGATATGTATTGGCGATATGGTTGAGCAGTATCGCTCCGGGGAAAGTCTTCCCGTCGAGGAAGTACGAAAAAGCCTCAAAAAAGCATCCGAACATGACACCGAATATAGTGAATGAGTATATCCTGTCCTCCACGCGGCGGGCCAGTATCTTTGTGCGCGACACATAATACAGCATGAGCAGTATGAATATGCCCACGCCGTTGGCCATGTATATAGATCTGAGATCCATGCTTGTCTGCATTGCTGTCTCCCTGCCCTGCCGGCCTTTACCCAAAAGGAATGAGAATAATCTCCTTATTCGAAATTATTCTCATTCTCTGAAAACCGGATCGTAATCGCTCAGTTGTTGATAATGAATGTTTCAGGTGCCGGCCAGTCTCCGTAATGCGTATTGACGAAGTACGCGCCAAACCCCGAGGCTGATTCAGGTATCCTGTCAGTCTTTTTATTTGCAAGCTGAGTTACTGTTCTCAAACTGTATCTGTTGTCATAATAAGTTTTGATATCGTTATCATAAGGCTTTGCATCATTCCAGGTACCGCCTGTAAATGTATTGAATGAAGCTGCGTCATCATCGAACGCGCTGACACTTCTGTCACCAGGTTCCTTATAATCCACGCCATCGGCAAATGATCCTTTCTTTTCATTTATGATCATATAGTAATGGTTATCAGCGGAATTAGTCAGGTTTCCGGTACCGAGGAATGCATTCGTGCCGTTGACCAGCCCTGTGCAGTAGCTGTTTCTTACCTTTACCGCAGTCACGCTTCCAATGAATCCGCTGACGCGGTCTGACACATCATTGCCAGCACTTGCAGAGCATGTGGAGTAGCAGTACCTGATTTTGGCAGATAAAGCGCTTCCAATGAATCCGCCGGCATTACCGCCCTGGGACGCCTGGACATTGTACACAGGCTCATCATTATTTTCACCTTCATAATAGTCGCCGTCAACAGTATGCCCTCCGGAATAGCAGGCTCTGATCACTGCCTGAGAGCTTGCGTTTCCGCTGCTGTATGAATCGACTTTCCCGATGAATCCCCCTGCATTGCTTCCGCCTCGTACTCTCAGAGCAGCTCCGCTGTATATCACAGATCCGCCTTCCATACTGCCAGCCAGGCCTCCGGCATTACCACTGCCTGAATTGCTGATGGTCTTACTTTCGTAGTTGTTCTTATTACTGTTATAAGCCACGACATTGCTTACTTTAGCCGCTTTCAGCACACCAGCCAGGGCTCCCGCATTGTTTGTTCCTGCAGCAGAACAGTCAACAAGTCTGAGGTTCCTGATCTCAGTCTTAGCTGCAGTGCTTCCGAACAGTCCGGAATTGCCGGAACTGTCTGAGACTGCAGGAACATCCGTGATGGAATGTCTCAATCCGTCATAGAGAAGCGCAGCCGGGCTGATCGGCTTGTATCCGGTATAATGTGCAGGGTTTGATGTGTCCTTCTTGAAGTCATAAACACCGCCTGAATATGGCTGTCCCCAGCTGATATTGCGAGTCTGAAGGGCTTCTGTAAGGGCTATCTTTGGATTTGCTGTATTCGTCTTATTCTCTTCAAATCCTGCATTCGAGACATATCTGTCAAGATTTTCCAGGTGTCTTATCCTGCTGACAGAAGCGATCTTCTTTACAGGTCCGGTAGAACTTTGCTCCTTAGGATCCTTGATGCTTTCAAACAGGCTGTTTTCGGAGACCGCCTCGCTGTATGCAATGTTAGCGAACACGCTCTTGCTGTATGCAACAGCAGTGACCTCGATATCGTCTCCGTTTATTATGGCAGTGTGGTTTGTATTGGCGTTCTTCACAGTACTGAGCTCACAGAAATGTCTGCCCTGTTCTGTAATATCATCAAGATAGTAAGTGTACTTTACACCGCCGGCCACTTCGACAGAAGTCAGTCTGTCATCACTGATGCCTCCCGTTTTTTTGAGGTAAACAGCGGTCTTTCCGAAATTATCCCCATTCTTTGTTTTTCCGGTAATGATCAGTCTGAGCTGCGATCCGCTGACAGACTCATTCCCGGAAGGATTTGTTACTTCCACTCTAAGCGTATCATCATTGATGACCTTTATCTCCGGCACTTTGAATACGTTTTCAGGCAGGCCGGAAGCCTGAGCACTTCCGTACCATCCGAGGATCGCTCTTCGGCCATCGACAGAATAATCACGTCTGGCTTTTTTTGAAACACCATCGTCCTTTGCAAGGTTCATGAAACTTGTATAATCACCGCTTTGGAGAAGATCATGCTCATCCGTGAAATCGAATTTGCCGCTTCCGCGCGACACATAAAATACATCGAGGATACGGCCGCTTTTCGGCTGGTATTTTATTACATAACTGTTGTTGCCGCTCCTGACAGTTTCATCGATGGACGCAAACGGAAGCATGACATCTATCAGCGTTCCGGTTCCGGCTGCACTGTTGATATCTACATTGCCGTTTTTTGTATATACCTTTCCCTTATTTACGATCAGGAGGTAAACGCCCTTTTCATCTTCGACTTTTTCGCCATAGGCTGTGCCTTGTTTTACTTCTTTGGCTGTAAGATCATATCCGTTTGCCCTGGCAGTACTGAGATGGTTCTGGGCGGCTATGAAAATCTCCTTGGCATAACCATCCCTTTCTATCTGTGCAAGCATCCTTTGGTATCTTGCAAGCGTAATAAAACCGACAGCAGCAAGGATCAGAATGATCGCCACCGTAATAAGCATCTCAGCCATCGTCATACCTCTGGATGTTCTGAGTCCTGCAGTCTTTCTATTCGGTTTTATTCTGCCTGTATCCTTTGTCATAAATGCTTATTCAGTCCGATATCACGCGTATCAGATACTCATCTCTGAATGCTTTTGTATCCGAGCCGTTCTTTCTTTTTACTTTGATGTTCTCAAATTTTATATATCCGCTTCCCGGTTCGTAGGAAACACTTTCGTACTCGACATGGAGCTTGTTCTTTTTATCAGATGCCGCGTCAGAAATGAGCTTTTCAGCAGCTGTGCTGTCAGACCCGGTCCCTGTATAGACATCATCGATCAGACTGTCGTCCCCGCCTCCTCCGCCGGACGAATAATACCTCTGGTACATTATGTCCCTGACACTGTCATCATCATCGGGTTCTGCGGATTGTTCGCAATATATCCTGGATGTGAAACCGGCTCTTTCGTTATAAAATGTGACCTCATTGTTATCAACACTGATGTCCCTGGCCGTAGTAAGCTCATTTCTGAGCTCAGACATTGCCGTTGACATGAGGACTTCGGCATTAGATGCAACGACAACATTGTCGTATGCCCTGATAGCTGCAGGAATGCCGGCCACCATGATGGATGTGACGAGGAGCATTATAATAGTCGCCACAAGCGCTTCAGCAAGCGTGAATGCGGCAGTCTGTCTCAGTTTATTAATGATCCTGTCTTTTCTCTTCTCCGTCATCACTCCGAAGTCTTTTTAGCCCTGTAGTAATATACATCGCTTTCGCCAAGCTTTGCCTGGATATAGCTGACACTTCCGTTGACAGGAGCAGCTATCCCGTCCCCGCTTATTGATACCTGTCCTGTCTTTTCGGAAGAACCTGCGCCTGCGGACATGAGCACCATCTCATTGCAGTTATCATAATAACTTTCCATGCTCTCGCGGCTTTTCCTGACTATCCTGGATGATGTAGCGATGACGCCCGCAAGCATGACCAGAGCAAGGGCAGAGATCAGAAGCGCCACAAGCGTCTCCGATATGGATTCACCGGAACTGCTTCCGAGCTTATTCATGATTTTTGTTATCTTATGTTTATGCATCATCAGATATCCCCGTTATCATCATACGCGTTAGTCATTTTGACAAGATGCCATGTATATTCCGTGCCGGAATTGATGACTCTTTTCTGATCTCCGGTCTCGACCAGGTCCACCTGAGGATACTTTTCGGCTGCATCGAGCGAGTAGATCAGCTCTACGTCTCCTCCGTTACCGGAATGGACCGTCATATAGACTCGCCCTTTTTCCTTGTCAAAGGTCTCATCGATCTTGACCTCCATGGTACTGACCACAGAACCGGCATTATCCGTGAATTTTAGTGTATGATTTCCCGAGTTTGTCCCTTGTGTTCTGTAAAGACGCGCTACAGCAGCAGCAAATGAGTCTTCGGAAGGCGATTTCTCGCCTTTCCCGATCGACCCGGCGTTTATCCTCTCGCTGCCGTTGCCCTCAGCATCACCGATGTCATCATTGTTGTCAAAGTCTTCCGTACCCAGCGGTGAGTCAGTGATGTCATCGATATCCGCCTCACTGATCTCATTCATCTTCTTGTTGAAGAACTTAGGCTCTCCATTATTGACGACTATTGCGGATACAGAATGACCGTCCATCTGATCATTGATATACTCTGCCGCAGACATGACTGAATAGTAGTTCGCATCCGTAACGGCCATGTTCTTCAGTCTGCCTGCTGCGGTAGTCGCCGCGACAAGCACTACAGCGCTCAGAGCAGCGCAGACCAGAAACAGGAGCAACGCAAATGTTATAGACGCACCCGCCTCGGAAGTGATCTTATTCCTTATTCTGTTTTCAGAAGTATCGGATGCTTTTGTCATGCCTTAATCGCCTTCATTACGCTGCCGCTTTTCTTCATCGAGCGCTCTCTTTGCTTCATCATATGAATCATACCAGCGGTTCAGCTTTGTAGTTCCTTTTGCGTCCACGATGAGATAGAACCAGCGGTCATTATTCTCTCTTAAGTAGTAATCACCATACGGCAGTTCCCCTATCCAGATTACGCCGGAAGGACTCAGAGAGGTCAGAGGCTGGTAGCTGCCGTTTCTCCTAGGATTCAGAGTATTGCCTCTGCCGTCAGTCGCATAGTCCCTGTCACTGTTCCTGAACACATAGAAACTGCGTCCCGGCATCGGCCCATAGCTTCCGTTCACCTTCCTGAGTATCACTCTTCGGGTCGCGGAGGTATGCGAATTGACAAAATGAGTCAGCGACTGGTATCTGTCGCTCGCAGCCGGATCTTCAAGATTCTCTCCGATCCTTCCTTCTATAGAGGTGCCCGGATGAGTATCCTGTTTTCCTGTATCGATATATGTCGAATAGTAGCCCTGATACAGCGATGTCTGGTTCTCGCTGACTACATATCTGACTCCCGACGGAAGGCTTGCCGCCGTCCTGGAATCTCCGCTCCTGAGAGTTATGGTCGCTGAACCTCCTCTGAATGTGATATCTCCGTAAGTTCCGCTGATACTCTGCGCAGGAGTGCCGTCATCTGTCCTCCCCAGAAGGTGGATGAAGAACGTGAACTGCTCTCTCTTGTCCGATGCCTTGTCACTGTTGACCGTCTTGCTGACCTTGAGCGAGAAATCGTGCACCCAGTAAATGATACCCGTCTTTGGTCCTATTCCGCCGATAAGATTTCCTCTGTCATTCACAAAGCATCTCAATAGTTTGGCATCAGTAATTACATTCTTATTGGTACCGAAAGGCGCTCCCTCTACTCCGTGAGCAGGAAGAAGAGCTCCGTCAGGCACGTACACACCGATGATCGAGGATGGGTCAGTGATGCCTCTTGTGCCGTCCATACTGACAGAATTTATTACATCGTTGCTGTCCACGCTAAGGTGGATGTTGTTGTTAATTCTGCCGACCTTGTTGCCGTTTATTATTACCTTTCCTGACAGATAAATTCTCGAGTTCTTATCATGCACGGCAATACCGCCGCCTCTCTCAGCAGCCGTGTTGCCTGTTATCTCGCCTCCGGACATATCGAACTTCTTGGATCCGCCGAGGTAAAGTCCTCCGCCTGATCCTGCTTCGCAGCCGCTTATGCTGCCTCCGCTCATCTCAAACGCGCTGTTTGAGTTATGGTATACTCCGCCTCCGTTCGTGTCTGCCTTGCATCCTGTTATCTTTCCGTCTATGAGTCTCAGGGTAGCGGAATTGGAGATATATACTCCTCCTCCGTTCATAGTGGCATGGCAGTTCCTTATAGTCCCGCCCTCATCTATCGTCAGTGTACCCTGATTAAGAGCAACAGCGCCTCCCTGCTGTCTAAGATCAGCATTCTGCAGGATCGCATCCTTCCCGATCAGCACATTTACATTTGTGTTCATCTGAAGCAGTCTTGTGTCGGTATTAGGATTTACATTAGCTCTGTTTCCATCAACAATGATACCTGTAATATCCATGTTGGCCTTGGCTTCAAGCATCGGCTTATTGCTCATGCTTGTACTTCTCCTGACCATTGCTTTTGTGCCAGGCTTGCCTCTGTACGGATACGGATCTCCCGTTGCAGCCGAAGTTCTGCTTTCCGTAGTCAGAGTTATCTTTGTTCCGCCGCCAGGCAGTTCACCGACCATGTAGTTGACAGCCTCGTACTCTTCAACGAGCATCCTGACGCTGTATTCGGTTCCGGTGTATTCTGCGCCAT
>JAFRFA010000124.1:0-22890 GCA_017434585.1 Mogibacterium sp.
CATACTCAGGAGCCTGATCGATCTTGTGGATACGCTCGGTATGGACTCGCTTACAGAGGGAGTCGAGACGAAGAAGCAGTTCGAAGTGCTCGCGGATTACGGGTGCAGGCTCTTTCAGGGGTACTACTTTGCAAAACCGATGCCGGTGAGCGAATTCGATGAATACTGCAGAACGGCAATAATGGCCTGAAGATAAGAGCAAATGACGCCTTACGCTGAAGCGGGGCGTCATTTTTAGTCTGTGCGAATCACTGCAAATAATGTATAATTATTAAGTATATTTTTGCGGTCAAATGGAGAAATACCATGAAGAACAATATTGATGCTGAACATAGCCTGGAAGAAAAGAAGCTCATACTTATCATAGAGGACGAAGCGGTCAATCTGGAGATCCTCAAAAGGGCGCTTCAGGACAGCTATGAGCTGCTCGCTGCAGGGACAGGCAAAGAGGCGCTTGAGATGATCGATGCCGACAGCGATAGGCTGAGCCTTGTGCTGCTCGATCTCAACCTTCCTGACATGAAAGGCATGGATATCCTCAGAAACATTCGGGAGATGGACCTCCAGCTCAGGCTGCCGGTCATCGTGATCACGGCAGACCGTGAAGCCGAAGTAGAGAGCCTTGACCTTGGCGCTTCGGACTTCATACCGAAACCATATCCGAGGCCGGAGGTCATAAAGGCCAGGGTCAGGCGCACCATCGAGCTCTCGGAAGACCGTATCATCATCGGACAGACGGAGCACGACAACCTCACAGGCCTATACAGCCGCGAGTTCTTCTTCAGATATGCGGACCAGTTCGATATCCGCCATGAAGACCTCGACATGGATGCCATAGCGCTCAGCATCAACCACTTCCATATGATCAACGAGAGGTACGGAAGGTTGTACGCCGATGAAGTGCTCAAACGCATAGCTGAAAATATCAAGGGGGTGCTGGAAGAAAGAGAAGGCATCGCGTGCAGAAAAGAGGCGGACAACTTCCTCATCTACTGCGTCCACAGAAGCGACTATACAGACCTGCTCGACTCCATATCCGCCGGCGCAGCCGGAGAGGACAAAGATGAGAATGTGGTAAGGCTCAGGATGGGCGTCTATCCGAAGGCGGACAAGACGATCGAGATCGAGCGCCGCTTCGACAGGGCCAAGCTCGCTGCGGATACCGTTCGAAGCACGTTCACCAAAGCGGTGGCGATATATGACAGCGAGCTGCACGAGTCCGCGATGTTCTCGGAGCAGCTTCTGGTGGATTTTCCGCGCGCTATCGAAGAGAAACAGTTCAAGGTATACTATCAGCCTAAATTCGACATCAGAGGAGAGCTGCCGGTCCTCCACAGCGCCGAGGCTCTTGTCCGCTGGGAGCATCCGGAGTTCGGCCTTCTAAGCCCGGGATACTTTATAGGGCTCTTTGAGAACAACGGCCTGATCAAACAGATGGATCAGTATGTAAGAGGCGAGGCCGCAAAACAGATAAAGGACTGGTACATAAGGTACGGCGTCAAGCTGCCTGTCAGCGTGAACGTATCCAGAGTGGACCTGTTCGATCAGGATATAGTCGATTCTGTCAGCGAACTGACGGCCGAATACGGACTCACCGGCAGGGAGCTGATGATAGAGGTGACAGAATCCGCATACAGCCAGGATTCGGATCATATAGTGAAGACGGTGGAGAACTTCAGGAAGAGGGGGTTCTTCATCGAGATGGATGACTTCGGCACCGGATATTCGTCGCTGAATATGCTTTCCGATCTTCCCATAGATGCCCTAAAACTCGACATGCAGTTCATAAGGACGGCTTTCAAAAACGGCAAGAACACCCGCATGCTCGAGATCGTTATAGAGATCGCAGCGTCGCTCGGCGTGCCTGTCATCGCTGAGGGAGTCGAGACGGCGGAGCAGCTGTTCACGCTCAAAGCCATGGGCTGCGATATAGTGCAGGGATTCTATTTCTCGGAGCCTGTTCCGGCGGCGAAGTTCGAAGAGTTCATCATCGAGGCCAAGGAAAGAAAGAGCGACGCGCCTATGACTCCTGAGAGGAGGATGAGCCGCAAGCTTATCCGCGACAGGATGACATACGAGGCTCTCCATGACCCGTCAACGGGGCTTTATAACAGCAGCGGCTTCGATATCCTCCTTTACGACGCGGACCGCAAGCACAGCACCCTTGTTCTCGTGGACATCTCGAATTACGAGGATATCTCCAGGAACGAAGGTCCTGAATCAGCTGACAGGACAGTCCGAGGGGTAGCGGAGGTCCTCAGGAACAATTTCAGGGCATCGGACTTCGTGTGCCGCCTGGGAGTACACAGGTTCGCGGTCATACTGACAAGGGCCAACATAAATGAAAAGGATGTCATCAGCGAGAAGGTGAAGGGCCTTCAGACGGCTTATGATGAGCTCGGGGAAGGCTCGCCTGATGCGGTACTGAGATTCGGCATCGCGTTCGGCAGCAAGGATGATATCAACAGGGACATGATGGAAGAGGCTGAAAAAGCTCTGGAAGGAGACAGCCTGTGATCACTCTGGAGAAACTGTCTGCGTACGGAGCGGATGTAAAAGAGGGCGTTGCGCGATGCATGGGCATGGAGGATTTTTATCTCGAACTCGTTGAGATGATGTTCGAAGATGAGAACTTCGCTGCACTCGAAAAGGCGGTGGCTGAGGGCGATGCGGCCCGCGCTTTTGATGCCGCGCACTCACTTAAGGGGTCTTTGGGCAATCTTGAACTCACGCCGGTCGCAAGACCGGTGAAGGAGATCACCGAAAAACTCAGGAATGCGAAAGAGATGCCTGACCTTACGGATCTGATGAGCGAATATGAGAAAGCTCTCGCTGACCTGAGGGCGCTGAACGATTAAGGAAAGAATGATATGTTCGGACAAAGGTTCCAGCTCAATGAAGAGACGATGGCGATCGTCGAAGAAGTCGGCAAGCACATGCCCGGCGGCTTTATCATATACAGATCGGACAACGAGGACCTGATCTATGTGAACAAGGCTGCCATGAATATCTTCGGCTGCAGGGATATCGATGAGTTCAGGGAACTTACCGGATACAGCTTCAAGAAGATACCTCATCCCGACGACTATGTCCATGTAAGGGCGGAGATAGACCGCCAGGTAGAGCAGAACGAAGAGCATCTGAACTCAGTCGAGTACCGCATCATCAGGCGCGACGGCAGCATAAGGTGGGTAGAGGACTACGGACACTGCACGGATACCGAGGCCTATGGGAGCATTCATTACGTATTCATAACGGACATAACTGAAAAGCACCGCGAGATCGAAAGGATAGAGCAGAACAAAGATCAGCAGGACAAGATGATCACCGCTCTTGCTTCCGACTACCGCTGCGTATACCATGTTGACCTCGACGCTGATGAGGCGATATGCTACCGCTCCGACCCTATGGACAGCGAACAGAGCCCTGAGGGCATGGTGTTTCCGTACCTCGAGAGGTTCACATATTATGCTAACACATATATAGACCCGGAATTCAGGGAAGGCTTTTTGAGATTCATAGATCCGGACAACGTCCGCGCCGGTCTCGCAGTGAATTCCATCATCGCGTACAGGTATCTTGTGAAGACCGAAAGCAGAGAGTATTACGAGATGATACGCATGGCGGGCGTGCGCCATCCGAAGGACAGAGATGACCACATAGTGCACGCGGTGGGTCTCGGGCTTACAGTCATCGACTCCGAGATGAGGGACTCCATGGCCAGAAACCGCATCCTGGCCGAGGCTCTGACCGCGGCAGAGGACGCCAACAGGGCCAAGACGACCTTCCTCTCGAGGATCAGCCACGAGATACGGACTCCTATGAATTCGATCATCGGCTTTGACGAGCTTGCTCTCAAAAGAGACGATCTGGATGACGAGATACGAGACTATCTCAATAAGATAGGGGTCAGCGCTCATCACCTGCTCGATCTGATAAATGATATACTCGACATGAGCCGCATCGAAGCCGGCAGGCTGGTGCTCAACAAGGAGCCGTTCTCGCTGCGCGATATGATTTCTCAGATCGACGGCATGTTCACTTCGATGTGCGGCGACAAGGGCCTCAGCTATGAGAGCAGGGTCGCGGGCGATGTACGCGACAGATATCTGGGAGATTCCACCAAACTGAAGCAGGTCCTGATCAACATACTGAGCAACGCCGTCAAGTATACCGGCAGGGGCGGAGAGATATCTTTCGTCACCGAGATGGTCAACGTCTTCGGAAGCCAGACCACCCTGAAGTTCTCAGTCCTTGATACGGGGATAGGCATGGACAGGGAGTTCATTCCGAAGATATTCGATGCCTTTTCACAGGAGAACGCCGGAGACATCAGCAAGTACGGCAGCACGGGGCTTGGAATGGCTATCACAAGGAATCTTGTGAACATGATGGAGGGCAGCATATCCGTCGAATCCGAAAAGGGCGGGGGCAGCCTCTTCACAGTGATAGTGACGCTTAAGACCCTTGATGATGAGGAGAAGGCAGGGACAGCTGCGGCCGCGTCCGAAGACCCGAAGAGCAGGCCGGCGGCCGGAATAAAAGGCAGGCATATACTGGTTGCAGAGGACATACCGGTAAACGCCGAGATCGTGAAGAAGGTCCTTTCCGTAAACGGCGCATCATCAGACCTTGCCGCAAACGGGCTTGAAGCGGTCGAATCGTTCAGAAGCAGCGCTCCATGGGATTACGACGCCATACTGATGGATGTGAAGATGCCCGTTATGGACGGGCTCGAGGCGGCAGAGGTGATCCGCTCTTCAGACAGACCTGACGCGGAAGAGATACCTATAGTCGCCATGACAGCCAACGCCTTCGACGAGGATATCAAAAGATCGCTGCAGGCGGGCATGAACGCTCATCTCACAAAGCCCTTCGATGCCGGCAACATGTGCGCGGTGCTGGGCGAGCTTATAGGAAAAACGGAAAAGATAAAGGGACTATACGGAGACAGTAATGGGACAGAAGCTTAAAAGAGACCTTTCACCTCTGAGCGTCATAGCGTTTTCGCTCGGGACCGCAATAGGCTGGGGGTCGCTCGTCGTTACGAGCAGCACATATCTTACGAAGTCGGGTATCGCCGGAAGCATCATCGGGATGCTGCTGGGCGGGCTCGTGATGCTGATCATAAGCCGAAACTATTCGTACATGATGCAGATCTACCCGGAGGCAGGCGGCGCCTACGCCTACAGCCGCGAGGTCTTCGGGAGGGACACGGGCTTCCTTACTGCGTGGTTCCTCGGGCTGACCTATCTTTCGGTGCTGTGGGCCAACGCGACTTCCATACCTCTTTTCTCGAGGTATTTTATAGGGCCTGTGCTGCAGTTCGGCAGGCTGTACTCTGTTTTCGGCTACGATATATGGCTGGGCGAGATGCTCATCACGATGGCGGCCATACTGCTCATCATGTTTTTGTGCATAAGGGCGAGGAGGGTCTCGGTGATCCTTATGACAGTCCTTGCCGCGGTGTTCGTTATCGGCATCGCCGCTGCCGGTCTTGCGGCCATCACGGGGCACAGGACGACATGGCAGCCGCTGTACGTGCCGGAGACAAAGGCGATCTCGCAGATAATAAGGATCGCTGTCATATCCCCGTGGGCTTTCATAGGCTTTGAGAGCGTGTCGAACAGCACCGAGGAGTTCAGCTTCAAGACCAGCCGGATATTCCGCATCTTCGTCATATCTGTGGCGATCACTACTGCTTTATACATAATCGTCACCGTGATGTCTGTCACAGCCTATCCTGAAAGATACGGATCGTGGCTCGAATACATAAGGGACAGAGGCAATCTTGAGGGCATCGAAGCTCTGCCGGCATTCTATGCGGCAAATCATTATCTCGGACGGACAGGAGTGAGCATACTCATGGCTGCGCTTCTATCTCTTATTATCACGAGCCTTATCGGGAATACCACGGCGGCAAGCAGGCTCGTCTTCGCGATGGGCAGAGACGGCATGCTGCCTGAGAAATTCGGAACGCTGACGGAAAGCGGCTCGCCGCGCCACGCTCTGCTGCTTGTGGGTCTTGTCTCTGTTCTCATCCCGTTCATCGGGAGGACGGCGATAGGATGGATAGTCGATGTAACGACCATCTGCGCGACACTGATCTATGGCTTGGTATCCGCTGCGACCATGGTAAAAGCCAAAAGAAGGGCAGACATGATCGAGAGGGTCACAGGCATCGCCGGCGTCGTTATCATGGCGGCATATGCGCTCTACACTCTGCTGCCTGACCTGTTTACCACGGGTGATATCGAAAGGGAGACATTCTTCCTGTTCATCGCGTGGAGCATACTCGGATTCGTATTCTTCAGAATACTGCTTTACAGAGACAAGAGCAGAAAGTACGGCCAGACGATAATAGTGTGGGTATCAATGCTGTCGCTGGTGCTCTTCATCTCGCTTGTGTGGATGAGGCAGTCCATGATAGAAGCAAACAACCGCATGTACGACAATATCCACGGTTACTATGAAGAGATGGGCGATGCGGGCCGCGAGGCCGACGAGGAGTACATCCGGCAGCAGATGATAACGATGGAGGCCGAGGACACAAAGACCATCATCATGGCAATAGGCATGTTCGCCTTCGCCCTCATAGTGATGTTTTCAAACTATTCATATATGAACAAGCGAAACCGTGAGAGCGAGAGAGTCGCTAACATCGACCCTCTGACGGGAGTAAAGAGCAAGCACGCGTACCTGATCAAGCAGAAGGAGATCGACGGCGACATCGCAGGCGGGCAGACCGAGCCTTTCAGCGTAGTGGTATGCGATGTGAACGGGCTCAAGCACGTCAATGACACTTACGGCCATAAGGCCGGCGATGAGTACATCTGCGCCGCGGCCTCCATGATATGCGAGATATATCATCACAGTCCTGTTTACCGGCTGGGCGGCGATGAGTTCACTGTGGTGCTTACCGGTCACGACTATGAGGTAAGAGAGGAGCTGCTGCAGATGCTGCACAACCGCTCGGTAGACAACATAAGCCTCGGCAGGGTGGTGGTATCCGGAGGCATGTCGGATTACGATCCGCAGAGCGACCATTTCTTCCACGCCGTGTTCGAGCGGGCGGACGAGCTCATGTACAAGGAAAAGATGCTGCTCAAGAGCCTCGGGGCGGTCACAAGAGATGACGGGACTGAGACTGCTGCCGCACAGGATTCCGAAGAGACCGCCGAAGACAGCGAAGTCATCAGAAAGAGGGTAAGCAGGAGCATCGAGCTTATGGGAGATGAGGACGATGTCAACGCGGCCCACCTCCGTGAGGAACTGACGAACCTCTTCAAGAAGGAATACTTCTGGATGGGCGTGGCGAAGTACGACGAGCTCTATCCGGATACTCCTATGGACGCGGTCATGGTGGATATAAACCGCTTCCACATGATAAACGAGCGCTTCGGCAGGGAATTCGGAGACGATGTGCTGAGGCATATGGGCGTATGCATACAGAACTACGCCAAAAAAGCGGGCGGCATAGCCTGCCGGCGCAAGGTGGACGAGTTCGAGATATACTGTCCGCACAGATCGAGCTACAGCGACATTGACGATTTCGTGAGAGAGGGCGATACGGATGCCGGAAGGATAGCCGCGGCGAGGCTCAGGGTGGGAGTTTACGCCAATGCCGATAAGAGCCTCAGGGTCGGACAGAGGTTCGACCGTGCAAAGATGGCGGCCGACAGCGTGCGAAACGGGCATGCGGGCGAGGTTGGCTACTTCAACGAGAGCATGTACGAGGATGCACTGCGGCGCGAAGAGCAGATAGACCGGAAGAAGGCCCGGTGACTATCGTATAGCCGGTAAAACAGCAGGATAATATATTGTAAAGGACAACAGAGTGCAGGATAATATGAAAACAGCTAAGACCATTATGAATAAGTACAGGAGGGCGGCGGCTATGCTCGCCGCTGCAGCGCTTATCGCTTCGATGATACCGCTTATGAGCGGCTGCAGGAGCGGTGTGAACGGCGAGGTATATGTATACAGCTACGGAGATTACTTCGATCCGATGCTGGCAGAGGACTTCGAGGCCGAGACGGGCATCCGCGTGATAATCGATACTTACGATACGGCCGAAGAGATGTACACGGTGCTCGAGAACAACGCCACGACCTACGACTGCATCTGCACCTCCGACTACATGATACAGCGCATGATCGCAAACGACATGCTCGCCGAACTCAATAAGGACAACATCCCGCAGCTCGGTAACATCGGCGAAGTGTACATGAAGAAGTCAGAGTCGTTCGATCCGGGCAACAAATACTCCGTGCCTTACCAGGCCGGAATAGCGGGCATACTTTACAATAAGAAGATGACAGCCGGCGATGAGATCGACTCGTGGGATGATCTGTGGAACGAGAAGTACAAGGACCAGATCGTGATGCCTGACAGCGTCAGGGACGCATTCATGATCGGGCTCAAGAAGAACGGATACTCCGAGAATTCGACGGATGAGGCCGAGATAAAGAAGGCCGCTGATGATCTGATCTCCCAGAAACCGCTCGTATATAAATATGCGAACGACTCTGCCAGAGATCTTCTCGCCAACGGCTCTGCGGCGCTCGGCGTCGTATGGAACGGCGAGTACATTTACACCAAGGACCTGAACGGGGACGTGGATTTCGTCATCCCGAAAGAGGGCTCTGAGTTCTTCATCGACTCGTGGGTGGTGCCAAAGGAGGCCGTCAACAAGGAGAACGCCGAGAAGTGGATCAACTTCCTGTGCAAAGCAGAGGTGGCCGCTCAGAACTTCGACTACCTGTATTACACGACGCCTAACGAGGCGGCTCTCGATCTCATAGATGATGAGTATCTGAAAGAGAAGGCTGTCTTCCCGGACGAGGAGACCATCGGCAGGTGCGAATCGCTGGTGACACTCGATGCAAAGACGACGGATCTGTACAGCGACTACTGGAAAAAAGTAAAAGCCGAATAGAGAATGAGACAGAGCGAAAAAGAAAGAGAGGGGGTATGTAAAGTTTTCTTTACATACCCCCATCGTTTTATGTGTTTATCTTTGTTCAGCTGCGGGCTTGATCATTCCGGGATGTCGTCTTCGCTGCTGTTTTCGGCTTCGACTATGGCATCCTCGATGATGTTGGTCACAGGGATCGAATCGAGCTCTGCGAAGTAGCGGGCTCTTCCCTGGTCGTAAGCCTGAAGGTATCCCTCGTTGTTGGAGTGGTGGAGCTCGTGCACATAGGAGTGCTCGTTTCCAAAGATAGCGGAGTTCTCGCCTTCGAGGACATATACTGCGAGGTCGCTGCACTTGTCGGAGATATGCTCGACGTTAGTCAGTATGGCCTGAAAGTGGATGCCGTTGACAGCGTCGCAAAGGTGGTTGACCATCCTGTAAACGTGCCTGGCGTTGAGCTCTTCTACAAGATCATCGATGACCTCTTCGAGAGGCTCTACCTTACCGGCGAGCACCGTGTCGCCTGACTTGTAAGCCCTGTTTGTTATGTCCAGTATCTCGTATACCGCATCGAACGCGATCCTCAGCTCTGCCATGCCGTTAGGCGAGAACTTTCTGCCTGCTTCTCTGAGAGCTATGACCTCGTCATTGATATTGACGGCGAGGTCGCCGATGCGCTCGTAGCAGATCAGAGCCTTGATCAGTCTGTTCTGGTATTTGGTATCCTTGTCCATCTTGACGTAAGGCGAGAGGGACACTATGTATTTGTTGGCCTGGTCGATCATGCTGTCGAGCAGCGCCTCGCGCTCCATGATGCGCTGGTCGCGCTTAGGGTCGTATTCGTAGATCTGCCTGACCGCCGCGTCGTAGTTGTGCGCCGCGATGTCGCTCATCTCCCATACGACTCTCTTTACCTGATCGAGAGCGATGGCAGGGGAGTTGAAGAGACGCTCGTCGAGAGCATCGAGAGCCTCGATCGCGTGCTTGTCTTCTTCATCGAGCGGAGCTTCCTTTACGATAGTGCAGGTGATCTTTTCAAAGACTCCGGTGAACGGCAGCAGGAGGACTGCAGGCACGAGCCTGAAGATTCCGTGTATGTTGGCAACGCCGCCGGAGTTGAGCGGCATGGTCCACAGCTCGTCGCTGATGATGCCTGTCTTTCTGCCGATGAATACCATCAGGAAGCAGAGGATGGCTGCAAATACGTTGTATACGATGTGGACGACTGCCGTCCTGCGCTGCACCGGCTTGGCGCCGATCCTGCTGACGAGATATGTCGTGATGCAGTCTCCGATGTTGACTCCTATGATGACGGCGAAAACCGCACTGAATGTGACGCCTACTGAGCTTGCGATCGACTGTATGATGCCGACTACCGCGGACGAGCTCTGCACTATACCGGTAACGACCACGCCGGCGAGGAAGCCGAGCATATAGTTGTTCTGGAACGCCAGCAGCAGACCCGAAAGCGCATCGCTGTACTGGCCCACGACATCGCTCATGTAGATGAGTCCCATGAACAGTATACCGAAACCGCAGGCGACAGAGCCGGCCGTCTTAGCCGTGTTGGTCTTGACGAACATGATCAGGACGATGCCGATAACAAGGGCCAGAGGTGCCAGATTGTCGGCCTTGAAGAAGTAGAGCGGGCTGTCCATGCCCGAGCTGACGTCCATGAGCCTGATGATCTGCGCCGTGATGGCGGTGCCTACGTTGGCGCCCAGCACTATGCCCACGGACTGATGGAATGTCAGAAAGCCCGCGCCGACAAGTCCGATGGTGATCACTATGGTAGCGGTCGAGCTCTGGATGACGCAGGCGACCAGCATGCCGAGCAGAAAGCCCATCCACGGCTTGTTGGTGACTTTTGCGAGCGCGTTCTGCATCGCTCCGCCTGACGAACTCTTTAGGCCGTCTCCCATGACGCGCATGCCGTAGAGGAACATGGCGAGCCCGCCGAGGAAGGCGATCAGAGTGTAGAAAACATGCATAAATAACTCCCTGGTAATTGAGAAACATATGATATATCCCAATTCCCCCGGGAATAATTATAATTACAGTCTGCACAAAAAAGCAATGAGACTGACCGCTCTGAAGCAGAAAATAGAAGGAATTAAATTCCCGCAAAAAAAGAGGGAATTAGATGTTGACTTAATCCTACCGTGGTGGTAGGATTTTGCGTGGAAACGAAGAAATATCATCCGGCCGGGAGTGAAAGGCCGGAGGGAAGGAGGCACCCGTAATGATGGTATCCACGAAGGGCAGGTACGCTCTGACCGTGATGGTGGATCTTGCGAAAAACGAGGACGGCGGATACGTTTCTCTTTCGGATATAGCGGAGAGAGAAAATCTGTCGATGAAGTACCTCGAGAGCATAATATCCATACTGAACAAGGGCGGCATGCTGCTGAGCCTCAGGGGCAAGAACGGCGGCTATAAGCTGGCGAGGGAGCCTAAGGACTACAATATCAACGAGATACTTCTTCTGACCGAGGGGACGCTCGCGCCTGTCAACTGCATCATGCAGGACGGTGTCCAGTGCGACAAGGCTGCGACCTGCAGCACACTTCCGCTGTGGGCGGGCCTCGACAAGGTCATCGAGGGCTATCTCAGCGAAATCACGCTTGAAGACGTTATTTCCGGCAATCGCAGAAAGATGCTGAAAGGCTACTGCGAGAGCTGTGACAACTGATACCGGGAGGGAACACAATGAGAGTATATGCAGATAACGCCGCCACGACTTACCTGAGCAGGACGGCTAAAGAGAAATTCATCGAATGTCTGGATGAATTCAACGGCAACCCTAACAGTCTGCACAGCGACGGGCAGCGTACGCAGGAAGAGCTCGACAGAGCCAGGGCGATCGTTGCGGAATGCATCAACGCCGCAAGGCCGAATGAGATCTACTTCACATCCGGCGGTTCGGAAGCCGACAACCAGGCGCTCATAAGCGCTGCAAGAGGCCTCAGGGCAAAGGGCAAAAAACACCTGGTCACGCTCAATATCGAGCACCATGCGATACTTCACACCATGGCCAAGCTCGAGAAGGAAGGCTTCGAGGTCACGTTCCTGGCTCCTGAGTCCAACGGCGTCGTCGATGTAAAAAAGGTCGCGGATGCGATCAGAGAGGACACCGCGCTCGTCAGCATAATGTTCGCGAACAACGAGATGGGAGCGATCCAGCCTATACCTGAGATCGGAAAGATCTGCAAGGAAAAGGGAGTGCTCTTCCATACGGATGCGGTACAGGCCGCAGGGCATCTTCCTATCGACGTCCAGGCTATGAACATCGACATGCTGTCGATGTCCGGACATAAGTTCCACGGGCCTAAGGGCGTTGGAGTGCTCTATGCCAGAAACGGCATCCGCCTTGTGAACGTTATCGAGGGAGGAGCCCAGGAAAGAGGCAAGAGAGCCGGTACTGTGAACGTGCCTGCCATCGCGGCGATGGCTGTCGCTCTCAAGGAAGCGACCGACAACATGGACGCCAACATGAGCAAAGTAAGGGCGCTGAGAGACAGGCTGATCAACGGTCTGAAGGACATCCCTTATTCGCAGCTCAACGGTGATCCGGTAAAGAGGCTCCCGGGCAACGTAAACTGGTCATTCGAGGGCGTCGAGGGCGAGAGCCTGCTGCTTCATCTGGATATGCTCGGCATCGAGTGCTCGTCCGGATCGGCATGCACGAGTGAATCGCTCGACCCGTCGCACGTGCTTACGGGAATGGGAGTGCCGGTCGAGGCCGCGCACGGTTCTCTGAGGTTCAGCCTGGATATCGACAACGATGAAGAGCAGATAGACTACATCATCGAAAAGGTGCACGAGGTCGTTGCTCTGTACAGGTCGATGTCACCGTACTGGGAAGACCTCGAAAACGGCAAGAGAGAGCACTGCGTGCCTGAATACTGGAAACCGAATATGTAAAGAATACTTTACATATGGATATACAGATAACGTAAAGTAAACTTTACATAATGAAAGGAGAAAGAAATGTCACTATATACAGATAAGGTAATGGATCACTTTGAACATCCGCGCAATGTAGGTGTGATCGAGGATGCGGACGGTATCGGCGAAGTCGGGAACCCTCTCTGCGGAGACATCATGAAGATGTACATAAAGGTCGAGGACGACAGGATCAAGGACGTGAAGTTCAAGACTTTCGGCTGCGGCAGCGCCATCGCCACAAGCTCGATGGCAACAGAGCTCATCAAGGGAAAGACTCTCGATGAGGCTCTCGAACTCACGAACAAGGCTGTAGTGGAAGCTCTCGACGGACTCCCGGCAAGGAAGATACACTGCTCGGTACTGGCAGAGGATGCCATCAAGGCTGCAATGGTGGACTATTACAATAAGAGCGGCAGACCTATGCCGGAGAGCCTTGTCGGATTCGAACCTCACGAAGACTAGAATTATTCTCTAATTCAATATAAAAGCGTGGACAGAAGTGTTATAATCAATTGGATAACAATTCATTAACGATCCAAAAAAAGGAGAGGGTCATCATGGCAAAGAAAAGAATGAAACTCGCTAAGCCGGGCAAGAGATTCGGCGCTGCATGCATCGACGCGGCGATCCCGTTCGTGCTGTGCATCATCAGCATGATAGCGGCACCGAGCCGCAACACATACAGCTTTGACTACAGCTATAACAACCAGTACAGCTACGGCTATCATGAGACAAGCAGCGGCTCAGCAGCCGTGATGGTGATAGTACTTCTTCTTCTGCTGGCATATGTGGTCGTGGAATTCGTATTCTACGCGAAGGCCGCGAGCATCGGAAAGAAGATAATCGGACTCCAGGTCGTATCGAGCCTTGACGGCAAGCCTCTCGGATTCTGGAGGATGCTCTACAGGGAGTGCATCGTCAAGCAGGCTTCGAGCGTGTTCATGCTCGGATATATCTGGATCCTCGTAGATGAGAGGAACAGAGGCTGGCATGACAAGATCATGGACACCTATGTAGTCGACAATAAGGCGACTGCTCTGGCAGCTGCGGGCGGATCTGCACCTGCTGCCCCTGCGGCTCCTTACACACCTGCAGCTCCTGCGCAGGGAATGCCTGCGGCACCTGCTCCTGCAGCAGCACCGGCACAGGCTCCTGCTCCTGCAGCAGCGCCTGCGGCTCCTACGGCAGCGCCGGCTCCTACGGCAGCACCAGCTCCTACGGCAGCGCCGGCACAGGCTCCTGCAGAAGTTACATTCGATGTAAATGTTCCTCCTGCAGCACCTGCAGCACCGGCGCCTGAAGCCCCTGCAGCACCTGCACCAGCGCCTGCATCACCGGCTCCTGTTATGCCGGCAAGACCGTCGATAAGGCTCGATATCGATGAGCCTGCACCGGCTGCGGTAAAGGCGGACATGTCGATGAAGAAGGATGAGCTCCTTGCAGCGGCGGCAAAGCTGGGGGTAAGCGTGAATGCCAAGGCGACCAAGGCCGAGATAATCGAAGCCATCAACAAGGCGTCGAAATAAGCCAAGGTAAAGGGCTGCCTGCAAAAGGAAAACGGGACAGAGATAAATAACATAAGGACATTATTACGATATAGATGAAAAAGATTGCTAAAGTCGTACAGAACGACAATCTTGTTCGTGACATACACAAGATGACTATCGACATGGGCGAGTGCGATTTCAGCCTCCCAGGTCAGTATGCGATGATAGAAGCCGGCGGGATGCGCAGACCTTACCAGGTATGCGATTTCGACAGCAACAGATTTACGGTCGTGTTCCCGGCAAGCGGCAAAGAGAGCAGTGTTCTCGCTAAGCTCATGCCGGGGGACGAAGTCCTGGTCAACACGGGCCTGGGCAATGGTTTCGATCTCGAGGCGATGCCTGAAGAGGTCTATCTGGTAGCGGACGATATGGGTATCCCGGAGATGCTGGGTCTTGCCCGCGGTCTTTTGATGCGCGGCGTCAGATGCAAGCTGGTCCTGAGCTATCCGTCAAAAAATGACATCTATATGCTCGAAAGCTTCAGGAACCTGGTCAACGAGATCGAGGTCCTGACTCTGGACGGAAGCAACGGCAGAGAAGGTAAGGCTTCAGATGTCATAAGGAACGCAGCCTATGTCTGCGCCGGCGGTTCGCTCGACATGCTCAAGGAACTCGCCGACAGATCGAAGGACGGTCAGTTCAGCCTCAGCAGCACAGTGCTCGCAGATTCCGCCGACTACGATGACTGCTTCATCGAGACGAAAATGGGCAGACTCAACTGCAGCGATGCCGGGCCTGTATTCGACAAGAACATAATAGACTGGGACAAGATCGCTTAGGAGGAAGCGCCGATGTATGCACTGACGGCAAAGGGAATGAAATACATGGATGAATATGCCATGCAGGCCGGTCTTCCGGGCGTCGTTCTGATGGAGAACGCTGCCAGAGGAGTCGCTGATGCAGTGGCAGAGAAGATCCCTGACAGGTCTTCCAAGATCCTCATCCTTGCCGGTCACGGAAACAACGGCGGCGATGCTATAGCTGCGGCAAGATGGCTCGCGCAAATGGGCTACGAGAAGATCGAGCTTCACTTCACAGGCGACATCAACAAGGCCGGAGATGAATTCAAGCGGCAGATGACCATTCTCGCGAATGCCCATCCGGACGTAAGGATCTCGGGACTTCGCGGCATAGAGCGCAGCGTCCTTAACTCCCGCTACGACTGCATCGTGGACGGGATGTACGGGATAGGGCTCAACAAGGTCCTTTCCGATGATGACATCAGGCTGGTCAAGTATATAAACTCAAAGTCCGGACTCAAGGTGGCGGTGGATATCCCTACCGGACTCAACGCGACCAGCGGTCTGATCATGGGAGAATCCATCAGGGCCGACCTAACGGTCACATTCGGCAGCTACAAGACGGGTATGTTCTTCGGCGCCGGAAGGGAATGCTGCGGCGAGGTCAAAGTCATAGACATAGGCCTGATGCCTGACGGATACGACAACGTGACTGACAAGCTCGAGGTGCTCGATTCGAAGTTCCTCTCAGATACCATAGACAGAGCGCTTGCTCCGAGACCTGAAAGCGGGCACAAGGGCACCTTCGGAACGGTAGGAGTCGTCATCAGCTCAAACGGCATGCTCGGCGCGGGCATGCTTGCAGCCAAGGCCGCGTACAGGGCGGGCTGCGGACTGGTAAAGATATTCTGTCCGAGCAAGTACACCGGATTCTTCAACGTATCTATACCTGAAGCTGTCGCTGTGCCGTACAAGCCTGATGATGTGCTGGGGGCATTCGAGGGCTTCGCAACAGGCGTCGATGTGCTTCTCATTGGACCGGGACTTAAGGAGGATTCGGTCGGAAGGCTGCTCGTCAAGCAGATACTTGCCGGCAAAAAGCCTGCGGTATTCGATGCCGGAGCGCTGAACCTCATCTCTAAGAACCTGAAATCTCTGCGCAAGAGGAGATGCCCGTGCGTCATAACGCCGCATCTGGGAGAGATGGCAAGGCTCTGCGGAGAGGACATCAACGTGGTCGCCAGAAACAGGATCGCGTACACCAGAAAGTTCTCAGAGAAATTCGAGGTGAGCATGGTGGTAAAATCCGATGTGTCTCTCATAGCGTTGAGGGACAAAGGAAACGGCCGCAGCCTCTTCATAAACACAGTGGGCAACTCCGGTCTTGCCACGGCGGGATCGGGAGACGTCCTGGCGGGAGTAATCGCATCGCTCATCGCGCAGGGCAATTCGCTCGACACAAGTCTCCTCTACGGCGTGATGCTGCACGGCAAGGCTGCTGAGAAGTACGCGCTTGACGGCGGAGCAAGACGAAAAATGATGGCAGGAGATATTATTGACAATCTGTTTTAAGCGTAGTACAATCACTACGTTGCGGTCATCTTTGGCCAGGGGGTCAGACCCCATGGCCGGATGCGCATAAATCCAATGGCGACAGGAGGTGAGACAAGAATATGGCACAGGTAGTCGTAAGAGAGAACGAGAGCCTGGAGAGTGCTCTTAAGAGATTTAAGAGATCTTGCGCTCGCGATGGCGTCATGGCAGAGCTGCGCAAGAGAGAGCACTACGAGAAGCCAAGCGTAAGACGTAAGAAAAAGTCTGAGGCTGCTCGCAAGAAAGCTCGCAAGTATTAATAGCAAATGAGGATGCGAACCATAGCTGACGGTTCGCATTTTTCATTAACGACCGATACATAAAGGAGAAGTGAAATGGGTCTTAAGGAACAACTGATGCAGGATTACAAGGACGCCATGAAGAGCGCCGACGCGGTAAAGAAGGAGACCGTCAATATGGTCAGAGCCGCGATCAAGCAGTACGAAGTCGATCAGAGAGTCGAACTGAGCGACGATGCCGATATCGTAAAGATCATCAAGAAGCAGGTCAAGATGAGGACCGATGCACTTGCGGACTTCGCGAAGGCCGGAAGAGACGACATGGTCGAAGGCTACAAGAAGGAGATCGAGATCCTCCAGGGATACCTGCCTGAAGAGATGGGCGAAGAAGAGATAAAGGCAAAGGTAAAAGAGATAGCCGGTAAGCTCGGCATTGAGGGCGATATGAAGAACATGGGAGCGCTCATGAAGGGCGTCATGGCAGAGCTCAGGGACAAGGCTGACGGTTCTGCTGTCAACAAGGCTGTAAAGGAATTCCTCAGCGGCAAGTGATCACAGAAAGGCATAGATGGAAGAATTCAAATTAAACATTCCGGAAGAGATCGATGTACAGGGCCTGTTCGGCAATTATGATGCCAATATACGCTCTGTAGAGAAATTCACGGGCACTGAGATGTCGTTCAGAAACGGCGTGCTCACCATAAGAGGCAGGAACCCTGAGCTTGCGGCGCGCATCATCGCGAAGCTCATCGAGACTCTGACCATAGAGCCTGAGATAGATGCTCAGAAGCTCAGCTATCTTATAGAGATGGAGGCCGGAGGCAAGTCGTACGACGAAAAATCCGCTTCCAAGGACATCATCTGCTATACGCACACGGGAAGGCCTCTCAAGCCGAAGACCCAGGCCCAGAAGGAATACGTAGATAATATCAGGAACACCGACATGGTGTTCGGCATAGGACCTGCGGGCACGGGCAAGACATACCTCGCGTGCGCGATGGCGGTGAATGCCTACAAGAGCAAACAGGTCGAGAGGATCATACTCACAAGACCGGCTGTAGAGGCAGGAGAGAGGCTGGGATTTCTTCCGGGCGACATGCAGGAGAAGGTCGATCCCTACCTCAGACCGCTGTATGACGCGCTGTATGACGTTCTCGGGATAGAGGCTTCGCAGAGACTGAGAGAGAAGGGAGTCATAGAGGTAGTGCCGCTCGCGTACATGAGAGGCCGGACCCTCGACAACGCCTTCATCATTCTCGATGAGGCCCAGAACACCACACGTGAGCAGATGAAGATGTTCCTGACAAGGATGGGCTTCAATTCGAAGGTCGTGGTCACCGGAGACATAACCCAGATCGACCTGCCGTCGGGCACCAGATCGGGCCTTATGGAAGCTCAGAAGATACTGAAGGGCGTCGAAGGCATAAAGTTCAATTCCTTCAGCGAGGTCGACGTCATCAGACACGAGCTCGTGAAGCGCATCATCAGGGCATACGACACATACGACAGCAAAGTAAAAAGCAGGAGCCATGTGAAGGGCGACAAGGTCAGCAGCAGATAGGCTGCGGGCTGTTCGCAGTGAGGGGGCTTTAGCATGCATATCATTTACAATGACGAAAACGACAGGCTGACACCCGAGATCTGGAAACTCATGGAGCAGGCATTCGAACGTGCGATGCAGAACGAGTTCGGGCAAGAGCTTGCGTCTGAAGGAGTGAGTCTCCAGGACATCGATGCGGAGCTCGGAGTCTCTGTAGTGGACAGGGACGAGATACTCGAACTGAACCGCGAATACAGGCAGAGGGACAGGGTGACTGACGTCCTCAGCTTTCCTCAATTCGGCGGACATGACGAGCTGCTCGAAGACCTTCTCGACGAGGAGACCGAGACCCTGATAGGAGACGTCGTGATTTGCTATGATGTCGCGGCTGAACAGGCAAGGGAGTACGGCACAGGCTTCACGCGCGAGATGCTCTACCTTTTCGTCCACAGCGTGATGCACCTTTTCGGATACGATCACATGGAAGAGGACGAAAAAGCTGTGATGAGAGAGAAAGAAGAGGAAGTCCTGTCGGCGATAGGGCTCGGAAGAAAGTGAATGTAAAGAAAACTTTACGTATGAAATGTAAAGTTTTCTTTACATAAGAAAGAAGATATCAATAATGAAATCAGGTTTTATAGGTATAGCCGGCAGGCCGAACGTGGGCAAGTCCACTCTCATGAATGCGATGCTGGGCGAGAAGATCGCCATCACATCGGCAAAGCCGCAGACGACACTCAACAGGATAAAGGGTATATACACGGATCTTGAGTACGATGGAGGAGAAGGCCTTCAGATGGTCTTTCTCGATACTCCGGGAATACACAAGCCGCACAACAAGCTGGGCAGCGCGATCAACGAGACAGCCATCAACACGCTCAGCGGAGTTGACGTTATACTTCTTATCGTCGACGGTACGATGGAGTTCGGCAAGGGCGACGAGAGCATCATCAGGCTGCTGAAGGATGCCGAAGCTCCGAAGCTCCTGGCCGTAAACAAGATGGATCTCATGAGCCCCGAGCAGTATCTGGCACTTTACAACAGATATGACGAGACGGGCCTCTTCGACGATATATACGGAGTGTCCGCGCTCAGGGGCGACAATGTCGAAGAACTCAGAGACCGCCTCACCGGCTACATGAAAGACGGTCCGATGTACTATCCGGAAGATATCGCTACGGACGACCCGGTCAGGTTTATCGTGAGCGAGATCATAAGAGAGAAACTCATGAACTATCTCGAAGACGAAGTGCCGCACGGCGTGTTCGTCGAGGTCGAGACTTTCAGGGAGCCTGAAGAACCGGGCAGGGCGACCGAGATAGGCGCCGTGATCTACTGCGAAAAGAAGTCGCACAAGGGCATAATCATCGGCAAGGGCGGCAATAAGCTCAAGGGCGTCGGCAAGGCTGCGCGCCTCGAGATAGAGGATCTTTTAGGGTGCAAGGTGTTCCTGAGCCTTTTCGTAAAGGTGAAGGAGGGATGGCGCGACTCGGAGAGGACCATCCGCAGCTGGGGCTATAAGGACGAATAGCGCGCAATGGTGATAACGGCAGAGGGCATCGTCCTCAGACAGAGAAAGATAGCGAATAACCGCCGGATGATCGTGCTGTTCACGAAGCAGTACGGAAAGATCTCGGCAGGCACTTCCGTGAATGAGAAGAGCCGCAGCAAGGCAGCACTGGCCTTGCGTCCTTTTACTTATGCGGAATATGACATATTCAGGGGCAGGGAGGCCTACAGCATCAATTCGGCACAGGCAAAGAAGAGCTTCTACTCGATAGGCGAGGACATAGACCGCTTCATGGCGGCTTCGGCCTTCATCGAATACCTCGACAAGGTGCTCGGCGAAGAAGAGCCCATGCCTAAGCTCTACGAGCTCGCGCTCAGCTTTCTCGAGTCCGTATCGAAGAGCAGATCGAGCGCGGAGACGCTTCTTTTCGCCTTCATCGTTAAGTCCCTGAGGCTGCTTGGCGTCGCGCCCGAGCTTTCGTGCTGCGTGGGATGCGGCAAAAGCCTATCGGAATTCGGCGGAGACGGCTTCAGAAGCTTCTCGGTGACGGGCGGCGGCATCATATGTCCGGACTGCGCAGAACAAGAGAAAACAACGCCCGATTCGTTGATTTACCAACCTTCCTTCGATATAATTACTGTGTTCGGTTATTTTGACTCCAGACCTCTTGCGACATTCGAAAAGGTGGATCTAAAGCCCGAAGTCGCGGGATTGGTCAGAGATATACTTGCAGAGTACACCGGCCGCTATCTGGGCGTCGATGTGCTCAGGACATCCACAGGATTGGAGGTATAGAAAGAATGGAAATCACAATCGAAAAGATCGATCTTGTAAAGGACAGAACAGGCTGCACATATGCAGAGGCAAAGGAAGCTCTCGAGCAGCACGAGGGAAGCGTAGTTGACGCCATCATAGCTCTCGAAGAGAAAACGAATAAAGATCACGACAGGATCACGGGCGAGAGCCTCAAGGACAGCCCGATCTTCCTGAAGATGAAAGAGATCGTAGATAAGGGCAATGTCTCGAGAATAGTCGTGAGCAAGGGCGACAAGACCATCGTGAACTTCCCTGTAACAGCCGGAGTCATCGGCACTCTTCTCGTGCCTTGGGGAGCTATCCTCGGCATAGTAGCCGCGATGGGCGCGCAGTGCAGCATCGACTTCATCGACGAGAAGGGCAAGGCTTTTGACCTTGACGGCAAGGTCATCGGCTTCTACGACAAGGCTAAGGGCATCGTCGTGAAGAGCGTCGACAAGGCTCAGACGGCTATCAACGACAAGGAGAGCATCGACGAGATCATGAACACGATCGACTCCCTCGCCAAGAAAGCGGGCAAGACAGTCAAGGAGCTGATCAGGGACGCTGCCGACGCTTACAAGACGAGCGACGCCGAGGACATCATCGAAGAAGAGTTCAAGAACGAAGAAGAACTGTAAAGGAAAGATATTAATGGCAGTAGACAAGAAAGATATTCCGGTAACGGACAGAGCTGTAAGCATGGAGAAGATCATAGCCCTGTGCAAGAACAGAGGCTACATCTATCCGGGCTCGGAGATATACGGCGGACTTGCGAACACATGGGACTTCGGTCCGCTGGGAGTCGAATTCAAGAACAATATCAAGGACGCGTGGAGAGCAAAATTCGTACGCGAATCAGGACTCAACGTGGGCCTTGACGCGGCCATACTCATGAATCCGCAGACCTGGGTGGCATCGGGCCACGTCGGCGGATTCTCGGATCCTCTGATCGACTGCAGGTCGTGCAAGACCAGATACAGGGCCGATCAGCTCATCGAAGACTATCTGAAGGAGCAGGACCCTGAGGCGGAGGTCATAGTGGACGGCTGGACGAAGGACGAGATGGAAAGCTTCATCGCGGACAAGGGCATCAAATGCCCTAACTGCGGCAAAAGCGACTTCACCGGAATACGCCAGTTCAACCTGATGTTCAAGACATTCCAGGGCGTCACAGAAGATTCAAAGTCTGAGATCTATATGAGGCCTGAGACCGCGCAGGGCATCTTCGTGAACTTCAAGAACGTTCAGAGGACCTCGCGCCGCAAGATCCCCTTCGGCATCGCCCAGGTTGGCAAGTCGTTCCGCAACGAGATCACGCCGGGCAACTTCATCTTCAGAGTGAGGGAATTCGAGCAGATGGAGCTTGAATTCTTCTGCAAGCCGGGCACTGAGCTCGACTGGTTCGCGTACTGGAAGGACTACTGCGCTGCTTTCCTGAAGAAGCTCGGGCTCAAAGAGGAATACACGAGGCTCAGGGACCATACTCCTGAAGAGCTTTCGCACTACAGCAACGCGACGACGGATATCGAGTATCTCTTCCCGTTCGGATGGGGAGAGCTCTGGGGCGTCGCTTCACGTACGGACTACGACCTCATGGCTCACCAGACCACGTCCGGCGAGGACATGAGCTATCTCGATCCTGAGACCAACGAGAGGTACGTACCGTACTGCATAGAGCCTTCAGTCGGAGTCGAAAGACTCGTGCTGGCATTCCTCGTCGACGCATACGATGAAGAAGTGCTGACCGATGCGAAGGGCAAGGAGGATGTCAGAGTGGTGCTCAGGCTGCATCCTGCGCTGGCTCCGTACAAGGCGGCCGTTCTGCCGCTCTCGAAGAAGCTCGAGGACGTAGCACTTCCGGTCTACGAGGAGCTCAGCAAATACTTCATGGTCGAATACGACGCGTCCGGCTCCATAGGCAAGCGCTACAGGAGAGAGGACGAGATAGGAACACCGTTCAGCATCTGTGTCGACTTTGACACAGCTGAAGATAAATCCGTTACCATCCGCGACAGGGACACGATGGAACAGGTCAGGATCCCGATCGCAGAGGTGAGA
>JAFRFA010000125.1:0-12587 GCA_017434585.1 Mogibacterium sp.
AAAACTCGGATTCTCCGACATCGTGCTGCTGACAGACAGCAGCAAAACGTGATGCACTCCCTCCCGCGAGGGGGTGTCGGTAAGTTTTACCGACGGAGACGGGTCCGAGTTTGAAGGCACTCACATGTGCGCGGAATCGCCCGCAGGGAAGGTATACATCCCTCTCAGCGGCGTCATTCTTGATGATGAGCCCGGCATACGCTACGAGAAGCACCCGTGGCTCGAAGGCTTTGAGCTGGACGGCATCAGCGCCGAGCCTGTCTGCTGCGCGTGGCAGCCGCCCGCGGATTCTGACCATCAGTCCATCTGATCATCAGACAGAAACTTCAGAACCTGCTCCTTGTAATCCGGAGCAAGGTCATAGGCCGCATGTCCGTAGCCGTCATACATCTGCAGGACAGGGCCTTTTTTTCTGCCGAGAGCCTCAGCTATCCGGAAGGAGGCCGAATGTCCGAGCACATGATCGTCCATCGAACCAATCACGAGCACCGGGCATTTTATCTTTTTAAGATCACCGGTGACATCAAAGCCTTTTATGTCCGCCAGGATGACGAAGCGTTCAAGTTCCTCGTCAGTCACCGTCTTTGCCGCGGCGGCCAGGGCCTTTTTCGACTTGTCGAACACATCCGGCGGATACACCGCTTCTCCGAATGCCATATACAGGCCTTCACTGTCTCCGGCTTTTGCAAGATCGATCCACTTTCCGATAGCTCTGAACTGCTCTTCATCCACAGCGGAAGAGGTAGAGCAAAGAACCAGCTTATGCACGAGATCCGGATCATCGGCCGCTATCTGCATGGCTATCATGCCGCCCTGTGACGCTCCGAGCAGATGGATATCTCTGAGTCCGATCGAGCGAATCGCCTCTGCAGTATCTGCAGCCATCTCCTTTACCGGATATGAGGCAGGCAGTTCTTTTCTGCGGTCGAACAGGTAAACCGTGTAGTCATCCGCAAACATCTTATACGCTTCCGCGACAAAGCCGGCAAGGCCCATGACACTCTGGACGCTCAGCCCCGGGAGTATCACCATGGTCTTTTCACCGCTGCCGAAACTGAACCAGTCCATCGAGAAACCATCCGTTTTTACTGTCTTGATATCTATGCTCATACGATTCTCCTTTCCTCATAAATATATCACATATAACAGTCTCCGCCATGCGATAATATCATCAGTGTGGAATTGCATAACAACATAGTGATCATGGAGGGAAATCATGGCTAAAGTAAGATGTACCATATGCGGAGCTTACCTGCCTGAAGGGACGGAAGAATGCCCTGTATGCGGAGTCAGTTCCGAATGTTTTGAACCTGTGGGAATGGTGAAGTGCACCTTCTGCGGAGCTGTTTTCGAAGAGGGCGCCGATACCTGCCCGGTATGCAATGTAGGTCCGGAATACTTCGAGCCTGCTACAGCGGAAGATCTTGCTTCGAGGATCCAGCCTGCATCGTCCGGAGGCAGCGGCAATATGGTCAAGTGCCTCGTATGCGGAGCGGAATTTGAGGAAGGAGCTGCAGCCTGCCCGGTATGCGGTGTCGGTCCTGAAAATTTCATCCCGGCAGAGAAGAAGGGAACAGATTTCAGGAAGGATACGGAAGAACTTTTCGTGATCATCGGCGGAGGTCCGGCAGCCAAGAGTGCAGCTGAGGCGGTCAGGGAACGCAACCAGACCGCAACCGTCACGATCGTCACGCAGGAGTCGCACCTCCCGTACAACAGACCTATGCTCACAAAAGGCATAGTGAGAGACTTCGGCGACAACTATAACGGGCTCGTCATGGAAGGCCCTGAGTGGTACGAAGAAAACAGGATCGATTTCGCTCCGGACACTGAAGTCCTCGGAGTCGATACCGCGGCAAAGACTGTCAGCATCCGCAATGCGGACGGCAGCAGCGGACAGATGAAATACGACAAGCTGATATATGCTCTCGGCGCGTATTGCTTCGTTCCTCCGATCAAGGGTGCAGATCTCGGCCATGTCGTTTCGGTCAGAAGCATCGCAGATACCGAGAAAGTCAGGCAGATAATAGAAAAGCGCAAGGCTTCAAAAGCCGTCTGCATAGGCGGCGGCGTCATGGGTCTTGAGGGCGCGTGGGGCCTCAAGGAAGGCGGGCTCGAAGTGACCGTGCTCGAGACGGCTCCGGGACTTCTTCCGAGACAGCTCGACGATACCGCATCTGAAATGCTGAAAGAGCTTTGCATCGAGGCAGGTGTGGATGTGGTCACGGGAGTTAAGATCGCTGAGATCACAGAAGACGCTGTCGTGCTCGATGACGGGACTGAATACGAAGCCCAGCTGGTGATAATGTCGACAGGCATGAGGCCTCATACCAAAGTCGCAGAAGAGAGCGGCATAGCTGTGGACAAGTGGGTGCTTGCAGATGATCACATGAGGACGAATGTTCCGGATGTGTTCACGGCAGGAGACTGCTGCAGCGTGGATGGTCAGCCTCAGGCGTTCTGGGCCCAGGCTGTCGAGACCGGCCGCATCGCAGGAGCTAATGCCGCGGGCGAAGAGATAAGATACAGGTCCATCGGCAGCTCGCTCGTGATCGAAGCCATGAACACCAGCGTCTTTGCGCTCGGCACCAACGGAAAGGATCCTGACAGAAAGTTCAGATCCGAGCAGATCAAAGACGATTTGAAGAAGACCTACTCGAAGTACTATTACGATCACGGAAAGCTCGTCGGAACGATACTCATAGGCGATATATCAGCCATGAGCACCGCGATCACTAAGATGAAATAAGACCGGTCAATTATTACTGACAGCGAAACGGCATGTCCTCTGTACGACGGACATGCCGTTTTTGTGATCACAGCGGTATCCTCAGCGTGAAGGTGCTGCCCTCTCCGGGCGCGCTCTTCACGGAAACGTCCCCGCCGTGCAGGACTGCTATCTCCTTTACCATCGCGAGCCCGAGGCCGCTGCTTCCGCCCTCGCTGCGCGATGCATCGGCCTGCCAGAACCTCTGCCATATCTTCTCCTGATCTTCAGCAGAGATGCCGATGCCGTTGTCTTCCGCTTCAAGAACTGCCATTCCGTCCCCGCGCTTCAGCGACAGCCTGACATATCCGCCTTCTTTTCCGTATTTGTATGCGTTCTGAAGAAGGTTGTATACCGCACGGGATATGAGCGAGGCGTTGAAGCTGCAGCTGATGCCGCTTTCGATATCCGTCTCAAGGCTGATCCCCCTGTCATCCTGCGGCACGAAGCCTTCGGCGGTCACGCTCACGAATTCGCTCAGGTCGCCCCTGCTCAGAGGATACTTCTCGGTCCCCTGCTGCAGCCTCGTGATGCCGAGAAGTTCTTCGATAAGATCGGACATGCGGCGCCCCTGCTCCTCTATGTGTCCGATGGACTCGCGGTATTCCTTCACCGTGCGGTCCTTCCTCTTCGCATGGTCGCATTCGGCGAGTATCACGGCAGTTGGAGTCCTGAGCTCATGGGACGCATCGGACGTGAACTGGCGCTCGGCATCGAAAAGCTTCTCGAGTCTTTCGAACATCCTGTCGAAGGCGCCTGCCAGCTGCTTCATCTCTTTAGGGCCTCTCTTAAGGGCTATCCTTCCCGACAGGTCATCTGCATCATTGATGGAATTGGCTGTGTCAACTATCTTCTCGATCGGCCTGAATGTAATGGAAGATATCCACAGCGCTCCCAGGAATGTGACGATAAGTATGAGAGGCAGTATCATCAGGGTCAGGCGGAGGATCACATCCGTGATGCCGAAGTGACTGTCCGTGAGGATGGCTCCTCTTATCCACATGCCGTACATGTCCATGTCGACATAATAATCGTAAATATAAAACTCTTTGCCCCCGGATCTCGCGGTCCTGATCACATTGGCCTTGAACGGGACATCCGAGAAGTCCATGTCCTCCTTGAACGCTGCACGCAGGAGATTCCCGTCGGCATCGTAGTAGGCGCAGTACGCTCCCCTTCTGTACAGCGAGAGCTCATCCCACTCGAAGGTCCCTCTGTCGAACTCGACCTCGTTCGCGTTGTCCGTGACAAAATCGACGAGATATTCAGCCGGATCCTCGGGCAGGCTGTGCCGGTTGATCACGAGCACGAAAACGAGCACCATGACGGACACCAGCAGCACCATGAATGTGACCCAGAGGGCCAGTCTTACTTTTGCGGACATCTATCCATCCTCTCTGAGGACCCAGCCGGTCCCCCATACCGTGTGGATCAGCTTTTTGTCAAAGCCCTTGTCTATCTTGCGGCGGAGGTAGCCGATGTATACATCGACCACGTTCGTCCCTCCCTCGTAGTCGAAATTCCACAGATTGTCTTCTATCATCTCGCGCGAGAGCACGACCCCGCGGTTTCGTATCATGTATTCGAGCAGAGCGAATTCCTTCGAAGTGAGATCTATGGTCTTCCCCGCGCGCACAGCGGTCCTTGCGGAAGTATCGACGGTCAGGTCAGCAATGGAATACTCGTTGGTCCTGTTGCCCGTATACTTTCTGGTCATGACCTTCACCACCGCGCGGAGCTCATCGAAACTGAACGGCTTGGTCAGATAGTAGTCCCCTCCCGCTCCGAGGCCTGTGACCTTGTCGGCGACGCTGTCCCTTGCGGTGAGAAAGAGCACCGGTGAAGCGCAGCCTTCCTTCCTCAGCCTTTCGACCACCTCAAATCCGTCCATCCCCGGCATGTTCACATCGAGTATGATCACGTCATAATCCGCTGCCAGGGCATAGTCAAGCGCCTCCCTGCCGTCAAAGCAGCTGTCGACGCTGTACGTCTCGTCCTTCATCGCCTCGCTGATGAGGCGGTTCATGTTCTTTTCGTCTTCTGCTACGAGTATTCTCATTTCATACAGTCCTTTCTCTGTTCTATCTGAATTCTACATTATAATTCTAAAAATTCAATTAGAGGCGCCGCGTTTATCCATATGCTGACTGCGGCACGTTTTTTGAAATATTTTATAATTCTAATAATTCTCTTAATATTCAGTCCTATACTTCAGACATCAGATAAAGAAAAACACCGGCGATCGCCGGCACACCGCATAAACAGCAGATTCAAAGGAGGAAAAACAAATGGCTAACAACTTCACAGCGATCCATAACATCATCAGCAAGGCGGCCGCTGAGGCCGGCATCGGTGAAAAAGAGAATTACAGAGTGATCATCACCGGCATTGACAACGATCTGGTCGAGTTCGTGCTCGAGACTGAGTGGATGAACGTCACATGCTACGCAGATATGGAATCCACCCGCATACTCGGCCTGATGAGCGAAACAAATGCCCCTGTCTATCCGAAGGCAGCATAACAGTCCCTCATCACAGTCACGCATAGCAGAGACTCCCCGTCAGGCTGCACGCCGCGCGGGGAGTTTCTGTCTTTGTTAAAGTCAAAGAGCGTATTTTCCTTTGTATTCTTCGAAGTATTTTTTGAAGAGCTCGTTTTCTCTGAACTCAGGCATGCTGTGGAATTCATGCAGCCATCTTTCGCCTGTCACAGACTCGAGTATGTCTACCGCGAGATTGCTGCAATGGTCCGAGATCCTCTCGTAGTCAGTCAGAAGATCGTTGAAGACGAATCCTGTCTCCAGGCTGCAAAGCTGTTTGCTGACCCTTTCGATATGGTTCGATTTGATCGCATCGCAGAGATCATCGACGACCTCTTCGAGCGGGTCTATCCTGAGCGCTTCTTCCGTATTGTTGTTTACAAAGGCATCGATAGTGATGCTGGTGATCTCATTGATGGCGTCTTCCAGAACAGCGAGCTCGCTGTTCGCCGCATGTGAGAAGCTGATCTTCTTTTCGTTTATCTCGGCGACGGCTTCACCTATATTCCTTGCATGGTCGGATATCCTTTCAAAGTCCGAAAGGGCTCTGAGATATTTGCTCACATCCGCCGACATCTCCTCGTTGAGATCGCCCGCCGTGATCTTGAACAGATAAGCGCCGAGCTTGTCTTCATATCTGTCGATCACTCCCTCAAGGTCGAAGACCTTCTTGACTCCATCCTTGCTGTATTCTCTTCTCACCGCTACGGCGCTCGAGACGCTGTCTCCGGCCTTTTTTGCCATCGAGTCGATCACAGCTTTGCTCTGGTTGAGAGCAAGAGTCGGGTGGTCGAGGAATCTCGGCTCCAGCCTGTCCATGTCGGCTTTCTCTGCTGCAGCTTCTTCGCTTTCAGGGAAGATGCTGCATACTATCTTCTCGAGCAGTCCTATGGCCGGCGCCAGGAGTATCACTACAGCCAGCCTGTAGAGAGTATTGGTCAGAGCGACCGTCACCATGGTCATCTTCATCGTCATGAAGCTGAATCCTACGATCGCATTGAGGATGTAGAATATTCCTCCGACAAGGACCGCTCCAAGCACATCTATGATCAGATATACGAAAGCTGTCCTCTTTCCGTTGGTGCTCGCTCCGAGCGCACTCAGCATTACAGGGACCGAAGCTCCGATGCCGATTCCCATCAGTATAGGGAAGGCCATGTCGAATTCGACCGCTCCTGTTACGGCAAGCGCCTGAAGGATACCTACTGCAGCGCTCGCGCTCTGTATGACCGCGGTCACGAGCACACCGATCAGGACTCCGATTATCGGATTTGAGAAGCTGGTCATCATGCTAATGAACTTCTCGTCCTCTCTCAGCGGAACGATAGCTCCCGACATCATGCTCATACCGTACATCAGAACGGCAAAGCCGAGCATTATGCCGCCTATATTTTTCTGCGAAGTCTTCTTTGCAAACATCCACAGGATGATGCCGATCAGCGCGACCACGCCGGTAAGGATCTCCGTACTGAACACGGACGCGAGGCTTGATCCCGATCCTCCCAGGCTGTTCAGACAGAGCACCCAGCCCGTTATACTGGTGCCGAGGATGGCACCGAGCACGATACCTATAGCCTGGCGGACCTGCATCATGCCGGAGTTTACAAAGCCGACCACCATTACCGATGTGGCCGATGATGACTGTATGACCGCGGTCACTCCGGCGCCGAGGAATATCCCCTTGATCGGATTGCCCGCAAGCTTATACAGTATCGTTTCCATTTTGCTTCCGGCTACCTTTTTGAGCGAATCGCCCATGACCGACATTCCGAAGAGGAACATCGCGACTCCGCCGAGCAGCGATACTACATTACTGACTTCCATTCAACTTTTCCCTTTCTCTGGAACATGCCCGTTTCATAAAAAGAGCCATATTCAGCCATATTAAATATCACATATTTCAATATGGCTTGTCAATATGGCCCGAAGCAGAGAATTCTCTCAGTCTGTCCTTCTAGTAATTGGTCAGTTCGCCGTATTTTCCGATCGACTCCTTCAGTCTGCCTCTGATGTCCGCATCTGTATACAGGCTGTCGCTGTTCTGGCTGAGTCCGTTGAAAGAGATATCCACGGAAGCCGGGTGGTTATCTTCGGTCAGTATCTCCGCATTGCGCAGCTGCTCCGTTGTCTGGTATACCATGTCCACATCCCAGAACTCTTTGCCGTCTGCCGATCTCCACTTTGAGAAGACCAGCTTGACGCCGATAGGCTCCTTCTTCTCTATCGTTTCCGGAAGATCGTAATCGGCCGTATCGAGGGCCGCCAGAACGCTTGCTATGTTGGAGTCGTGACCGCAGAGGAATGTGAATCTGCGTCCTTGCGCACCCATCTCCGAATCGATCTCCTTCAGCAGAGGATTCGCTACATTGCCGGCGATCAGCGGCGCAGTAAACAGGACATCGTTATATACATCCTTTATATCCGCTATCTCGGTCCACTCTTCTTCGCTGAGCGTATTCCCGAACGCCGCCCTGACCGGGTCAGCCTCTTCATAGTACTGCAGGGTAAGCGCATCGCTCACCGTGCAGGCCGTTTTGAGAGAACCCTCCATCGCCGGTTCCTTGCCCTTCTCTAGTATCACGGTCGTATCGTCTGTCCTGAACGGCTTCACGCTGCCGTCCTTCGCCGCGGGCGATTCGTCCATGTCGATCACATCCGACACGAGCCCATAATTGTCTGCGAGAGCTCCGATCTCCTTATAGTAGAGAGTATTTATCTGCTCCTGAGCAGCTTTTACGTAGCCGTCTGATATATACGTCAGACACGGAGAGAACACCGGATCCATGGTATCGAATTCACCGTGGTGTTCTACCTCCTCGTTGCCCGCAGGCAGAAGCCCCGCAGCAAAGAACTGCGCCGTTGCAATTGTGCGCTGCTTCGAATTGGCGTATATCCTGACCTCTTCCGCTTTAGGCTGATAGTTCTCCGGAAACAGTTTTTCCGATTCAAGCCACTTGCGGAAATACTGTCCCATAGAGGTCTCGAGAGTGCCTCCGCGCAGCGACAGCTGGCTTGCCGGGGAAGTCCACTCGAACCATTCGTGCGGAGTGATAGTGCTGAGCACTGAATCTCCCCCTACAAGAGGAGATCTTATATTGTGTCTGCTCAGCACCACTACCTGTTCAAGAGTATATCCGTCATGCTCAAGGCTCTCAGGTACCGGCTCCTTTTCTTCGGCAGGAGGCACGGCAAGTCCGCTCACATAAAGTCCGAGAGCTATCGCCAGGCATATGAGCGCTGTAGTTTCTATGATTATCAGTATCCTGCTTTTGCTTTCCATTATCTTATGCTCCTCCCGTCAGGCCGGGTATCTCTTCTGCACTGTCTATCATTATATCCGCGCCGTATTCTTCCAGCTCAGATCTCGGTCTGAATCCCCAGGTCACTCCTACGGCAGTGACCCCGGCGTTATGGGCCGTAAGCATGTCGGTATTCGTGTCTCCGAAATACAGGCATTCATCCTTCTCTGCCCCGAACAGTTCGAGTATCCCGAATACTCCGGCAGGATCAGGCTTGATCGGGATCTGATCGGTCTGTCCCTGGATATGATCAAAAAAGCCCTTTCCGAAGATCGTCTCTACCACACTTACCGCGCTTTCATGCGGCTTGTTTGAGAGCACCGCTGTTTTCACTCCGCGCCTTTTCAGTTCTTCGAGCGCCCATACGATGTGATCATACGGCTCCGCATGATAGCACGGGTCCTCCTGCATCCAGCGGCGGCACATAGGCAGACCTTCTTCCAGATGCGACGCTCCGGTATCGCCGGCAGCGATCAGAGCCCGTTTCAAAGCATTCTTCAGTCCATCCCCCGCAAAGTAGTTGAACGCTTCGACAGGCTGCTCCGGCAGGCCGTAATGCGCCAGGGTCATGTTCACGGGTCTGGCGATGGACTCCTGGGTCCGCACCAGAGTCCCGTCGAGATCGAATATACATGTTTTGATCATCATTCCCTCCCAATGTAACGATTATATCATATCGGTCCGCGGCCGAATCGCCCTGAAAAGCAAAAAGCTGTTGTGGACACGGGCATGCAAAAAAGAATAAAATGACATTGATATGCTGCGGTTCCGCAGAACGGCAAATCTGAGAAAGAGAGAAGGTAATCGTAAGAATGAAAGCAACCGGAAGTGAAAAAAAGGAAAGAAAGTCTTTTATCGGAAAACTCAGGGAGGAATTCCTTCACACTACGGAAACGCTCTGGAACAACGAGGTCCAGGCAAATCTGTTCGTTGCCAGGATACTTCTGTACACGGCGGTGATCGCGCTCATCATCATCGTGCTGTCTGCGCTGCATGTATTTTCCATCAGCAACGCCGTCATGATGCGGACTCTCACCATTGCCATAATCGAGATGCTGGCTGCTGCCCTGATCTGCTTCTATTTCAAGGGCGAAAAGCCATGGCTCAAGATACTGCTTATGACCGCGTATGTGATAGTGCTGGCGCGGCTGCACATGGTGCTGGGTCATAACATAGTCCTCTGCCTGGTATTCCCGGTCGCGCTGTCTGTCAGATATTATTCGCGGCCGCTCACTTCATATGTCTCGGGGCTGACTGTGATAACTTACCTGCTTGCCAGCTGGTACGGCATTACCCGCGCGATCACAAGGGTGGATCTGAACATGGTCGAGCTTCCCGGCGGCACGGTGCTGGAGTTTCCGGAAAGCACAGATCTCAGGAACGTCATTGACCCGTCTCTTATCGACTATAACAAGCTGTTCATGCATTTCCTTCAGCACAGCTTCCTGCCGAAATTCATACTGTTCATGATGATAGCCACGATCTGCGCACTGATCGCAGAACGCGGCAGGCAGTCCATATACGCCCAGAAAGAAGAAACCGAAAAGACCGAGAGACTGGCGACTGAGCTTGATCTCGCGAGCAATATACAGACAAATGTGCTCCCTAACATATTCCCGGTATTCCCGGACCGCAAGGAATTTACTCTGCACGCATCGATGACTCCGGCAAAGGAGGTCGGAGGCGACTTCTACGACTTCTTCTTCGTGGATGATGATCATATAGCTCTTGTGATGGCCGACGTTTCGGGCAAGGGCATACCGGCTGCACTGTTCATGATGGTAGCGCGTACTATCATCAAGAACAGGGCCATGATGGGAGGCACTCCTTCTGAGATCCTTCACGATGTGAACGACCAGCTCTGCGAGGGAAATGTAGCGGAACTCTTCGTAACCGTATGGCTCTGCATCCTCGAGATATCCACGGGCAAAGGCATTGCAGCGAATGCCGGTCATGAGCATCCGGTACTTCGTAAAAAAGGCGATGAATACGCTCTGGTAGTCTACAAGCATTCGCCTGCCGTTGCCGCGATCGAGGGAATGAGATTCAAGGATCACGGATTCGAGCTGAAACCGGGAGACAGTCTTTTCGTTTATACCGACGGAGTTGCCGAAGCGACCAATTCATCAAACGAGCTCTTCGGCACAGACCGTATGCTCGATGCGCTCAACAAGGATCCTGACGCCATGCCTGAACAGGTCCTGCACAATGTTCTGGACGGGGTCAGCGAATTCGTCAAGGGCGCAGAGCAGTTCGACGACCTGACCATGCTTGCGCTCAAATACTTCGGGCCGGAAGAAAAAGGAGAATGATCATGAGTTCTTTTGAAGAAATAAAGACTCTTCTGAAGGAAAAGAGCGGGAAAAAGCTTACCACCGTTTCACTGATCACTTTTCTGATGATCACGGCAATCGTGTTCTTCGCGGCCTTCAGACTCTGTGAGATCACCCGGCTGAAGCAGCTGGACGGATATCTCGGCGAGATCCCGGGCGTTATCGAAAGCCGAAGTAACGAGCGGGACATGAGCAGACGCGTTTACGAAGATGATCTCCGGATCCGCGAAGAGCTCGGAATGAGTCTCAGCCAGGAACTCCATGATGCTGAAGGACAGGATCAGACCGGCGGAGATGCTTCCGGAGACTGGTCGGGCGTGTTTGAACGCGTGCTGTCCGGAGAAGATGTCGTTGCTTTTGCCAGGACCGGAAACGGACTGACAGCCTATCCGGGGAGCAGCTTCACGGACGGGCAGGTCACACGGCTCAACGATGAGCTGTCTGATGTTTTCCGGAATGGCGACAGCAGGATCGTCACACTGATGGGCAGGCATTACCTTGCGGCGCAGATGAGATCGACTCAGGAAAATACGGATATCCTGCTGGCGATCCCTCTGAGCAAAGTTCTCGGGAACGGAGTGTATATTGCTGCGGCCATTTCGATTGGCATCAGCTGGGGGATCGTGCTTCTTCAGATATATATTTTCCGCCGGCTTCTGCGCAAAAAGAACGGTAAAGATGAAGATGAGGCTTTCCGCGGGTGGATAAGCCGTGCGACACGTCCGGGCATCCTGGCGGTGATCGCATTTACCGTTCTCTTTTCCGGCATGCTTCTGCTGCTTGAGACCCGTACGAACGCCACCATTACCGCGGTAAACCAGCGGATCGACGTCCAGCACGAGATCGACCTGAACAAAGCCCGCGAGGGAGAGATTCGCAACAGCTTTACGGATCAATACCTGACACGTACACAGATACTGTCGGATTATCTTACAGAGCATCCTGATCAGATGACCCGCGAGGGGCTTGAGGAATTGAGCCGCACAGCCAGAGCCGATTACCTGATGCGTTTTGACAGCGCCGGTCACGAGCTCGTCTCAAGCAACAGCTATACAGGCTTTTCTGCCGATGCAAACCTCAGCGAGGAGTACCGCGCCGTGCTGCTGGGTTATCCCTATGCTGTCGCAGGACCTGCAGCTGACCCTTACACGGGCCGCATGCAGCTCGGCACAGCGGTCCTGATGACTGACAGCAAAGGGAGTCCGGACGGCTTCCTGCTTGCTGTATACAGCGCCGGAGATCTGGCTGCGGAGCTTGAACGGATGAGCTTTAAGAACACAGTATGCAATTATGTCGTTCCGGACGGACATATCGCTGCTGTCATCAACGACGAGGACGGCAGCTTCATAGCCCATACCGACCCTGAAATGATCGGTCAGAATGCAGGAGATCTGCTTAAGGCTATCGAACCGGGCAGCAGTTTCGAGGGCTTTGCTGTCTGCGACGGGAAGCACGTATGCGTGTCCGCCACCCCGGCGGATGGCAGGACGCTGCTCTACATGGTTCCCGAGCGCGTGGATTCCCGCGGGCAGCTGTATTATACCCTGACGGCTCTGGCGGTACTGCTGATACTGGCTCTGCTGTATCAGCCGGCTGCAGGCCTGCTGATCGCACAGGCTATGGAAGAGGCGAAGGACAAGATCAGTCT
>JAFRFA010000126.1:0-2314 GCA_017434585.1 Mogibacterium sp.
GAGCGACCTGCCTGCAAGCTCAGGACCTGCCGATTCAGGCACCTTGACATCCTTGTCCCTATTCACAACGTTCAGTATGGTCTCGAAGAAGATCTGCGGTCCCTGCTGCAGATACTGTCCCATAGAGTGAAGGTCTGTCGAGAAGGTCAGTGATGCCGGGAAGAGTCCCTTTCCTTCCTTGCCCTCGCTTTCGCCGAAGAGCTGCTTGCACCACTCTCCTATCAGTCTGAGCGACGGATCGTAATACTCGAACACCTCAATCTTCTTGCCCGCTTCGAGCAGAGCGAATCTGGTCGCAGCGTATCCGAGACCCTTCTTCCAGAACACCTCGTCAGACGAGAGGTCTTTCGCTCCCTGAACGAAGGCTTCCAGGTCTACTCCGGCGACCGCGAGAGGGAACATGATGCCCGGTGTATAAGCGGAGTACCTGCCCCCGATGTTGCCCGGGATCTCGAAAGTCACGTAGCCTTCCCTGTCGCACTCTTCTCTGAGAACTCCCTTCTTTGGGTCTGTAACAGCAACTATTCTCTTTGCAGTCTCTTCCTTTCCGTATTTCTCGTACATCCAGTCTTTCAGGATGCTGAATGCCAGGCGGCTTTCCATGGTGCCGCCGGACTTAGATACCACGCAGAGGCACACATCGTTCTCTTCTACGATCTTTTTGAAGTCCGCGTGATAATATCCGCTCATATTGTTGCCCGCAAAGAGGATCTCAGGGCAGCCCGGCTTCGAGCCCCCGAGAGCCTCGATTATCGCGGCGCTGCCGAGGTATGATCCTCCGATACCGATCACGATGAGCTTGTCACACTTTGACCTGATGTCAGCTGCGGCCTTGTCCATCTCAGGCATCCATTCTGCCGGCATCGTGAAAGGCCAGTTGACCCAGCCAGTATATGCTTCTGTGTCCTTTTTGAGATATTCCCTTACGTTATATGCCCTGTCCATAAGGGTCGCGTCGTTGCGCGCGTCACAGTTCGCAAGTCCGAAATCCACACTGATCTTTGCTTTCATTTTGCTGCCTCTCACTTTCTTTCTATAACTCCGTCTTCGATAAGTTTTTCTATTATCCTCTCCGAGTTCTTACCGTCATGGAACTCGACTATCTTTCTGTATCTTGCGATATCTTCATCTCTCTGAGGCTTTCCGTAGCTTTCGGCCACAGCTTTTTTAAGCTCTTCAGGCGTCCTGCACGCTCTGCCGAAAACATTGCCGTCGTTCAGCATCAGGTGTGTGCCCTCTCCGTAGTGCTCCATGCATTCATCGAGATCCTGCCAGTCGAACACGACATTGGCTCCCCTGTAGAATGCGTCATATGCGATGGACGAGTAGTCGGTAATAAGAAGACTGCAGTCTCTGAATACCCTGTCATAGCTGTCGGCCATCATGATGCGGCTGCCGAGACCCTCCTTCTCGTCTTTGAAAAGATCGGCGATAAGCGGATGCGGCAGTATTATGACCTTGTCCTTCAAGTGATCAGGGACCGCATCGTACATGCGGCCGAGCATCCTGAAGTATCCTGTCTGCTCTACATCATCCTTGGCCTGGTTGGTCTCCCATCGCCTCCATGTAGGCATGATAATGATCCTGTCGGCGCCATCGTGCCTGTACGAGCTGTCGAAGCTCGCAAGGCCCGTTACGTACAGGTCCTCTTTGTCCATGCTCGCCATGTCGATGAAGTGCTGTGCCTCAAGCTCGGATGACACGACCGTACGGTATAGCTTGTAATTGAAGTTCTTCTTGAATCCCGTCCTTAACTTTGAGTTGAGCGACACCATGTACATGACCCCGTGCTGCAGGAACACATACGTAAGCCCCTTTCCGTACATCTTGTTTCGCGCATGGGTGTTCGCTACCCTCAGCTGCAGCGCGTGATCTATGGTCTCAGACGAAACGAACTTGTCGCAGGCGAAAAAGAGTTCAAGGTGCCTGTCGCTGTCCTTTTCGATCAGATTCTTTTTATACTTTTCATCCAGTTTCTGAACAGCCGGTATCGAGGTGTCGACTATGAAATATACGTTGTCATAGCCCCTGTCGATAAGCTTCTCGTAGAGCACAGATGCACTCTCTTCGTATCTTGAGCAGTTCTTTTCGTACATCAGTACGATGTCTTCGCCCTTCATCGATTTAGCTCTTATGCGGGCATCCTCGAGTCTTTTATCGCCTTCTTCGGTATCATAGATGTTTGCCTCTCTGACCGTGAAGGTGAGGGTGTTGTAGATGGTCTGTCTGAAATACATGGCCATCCCGTCTTTTATTATTATCCTGCTGTGCCTGTTGTGTCCGGTCTTCAGGTCGAAAAGCTCATACAGGAACC
>JAFRFA010000017.1:0-18172 GCA_017434585.1 Mogibacterium sp.
AAAATGCCTGTCCTGGGTGCAGGATTTGACTTTATCGCTCAATAGAGTTACAATCGCAGCATTGCTGCACGAAAGGAGAAGGAAAATGGTTGTATTGAAATGGACCAATAAGTACAGCGGTGATACCGGATATGTCGCTTCGTTATCCACAAAGGAAAAGTGCTTCATAAACACATTCAGCAAGGAAGAAGCAAAAAGGTATTCGGAAAAGGCAGTCAAAGGTATCATGACAAAGCTCGAGAGCTATCACGAGACGGACAACAACGATTTTGAAGCGATCGAGGCATAGTAAAAACCCTCAGGAAACGAAAACCGCTCCCGAGGGTCTTTTCTTTTCAGATCTTTTACAGTCTACTTGACGTCTTTGCCTTCAGCGATCTCGGCTGCTTCTTCAAGAGACTCACCGCTCTTTTCGATGAATTCTTTCATGCCCTGGGCAAAGTCTTCACGGTCTTCTTTTCTCTCGATCTTTCTGGCAGCTCTCTCAGCCTTATCTTCGGCTACCACCTCTTCATAGCTTTTCTTTGTGAATTCCATGTCTTCCTTGAACTTCTCTGCGCCCTTTTCAAAGGAATCCTTCAGTTCTTCCATAAAATCTGCCATTTCTCTTCCTCCTTATTACCATCTGGAAATATACAATAACATTATGTGATCATCCGGCCCTGCCGGAGTATTACCGTCTACTCTATTATACCCCTGAATATGCCTCTGTCAAAAGAGGCAGGAGCGTCACGCGCCTGTTTCTATACGAAGAAGAAAGCCGCTCCGATTATTATGTATACGGTTATGAGCTGGAACCCCTCCAGCCAGTTCGATTCTCCGTCCCCTGCCACGCTGTTGGCGATCAGCACCGCGCCTGTCACGGCCACCAGCTCGAACGGGGTGAAAACGATGCTCATAGGAGTGAAGAACAGGCTTAGGAGAGTCAGCACAGGCACCACGAAAAGTATGATCTGCAGGCTCGAACCGAGAGCTATCTCTATCGCGGCGTTCATCTTGTTCTTTACCGCCATGATTATCGCCGATGAATGCTCGGCTGCGTTTCCGATGATAGGGACCAGTATTATACCGACAAATGTCTTTGAAAGCCCTGCGCTTTCGGCCATCGGTTCGACAGTTCCCACGAATATCTCAGAGAGCACCGCAATGCATATCGTAGACGCGACCAGAAGGCCGATAGCCTTAGGCAGGCTCGAGCGGTGAGCCTCTGCTTCTTCTCCGGACGGCACCGATTCCTCGTACAGAGCGCGGTGCGTCACGAAGCTGAACACGAACTGCATCACGTACACGAGCAGCATGAGCACCGCCACGATGACGCTCAGTCCCTCGTACTGAGTGGTCAGGCTCCCCTCCGGCAGAGCATGTGTGAATATGGCCGGGATCGAAAGGCCCAGCACCGCGAACAGCAGCATGCTGGCGGTTATGTTGATCGAATCCCTGTTGAATTTCTGGGTCTTGTATTTGAGGCCGCCGGCCAGCATGGACATTCCGAGCACCAGCAGGATATTTCCTATGACGGATCCTGCCAGCGATGCCTTTACGACATCGAACAGCCCTTCCTTCATCGCTACGAAAGCTATGATCAGTTCTGTCGCGTTTCCGAAGGTCGCGTTCAGCAGGCCTCCCACTCTCTGCCCGCAGTAGCCCGCTATGTCATCGGTGCTCTTGCCCATGACTCCCGCGAGCGGGATTATCGCTAAAGAACTGCATGCGAAAAGCGCAGGTTCAGAGAATCCCATGATCTTGCCGATGATCGTTACCGGTATGAATACAAGAAGAATATACAGATACTTCAATTCCTTTACTTCTCCCCTTTGAGTCTGGCCTTGTCTTTATACATTTCGTGGTCGGCCCGTTCGAAAACGTTCACAGACGAATCGTCGTCATCGTATTTTGACATGCCGCATGCCACGATGACGCCTCCGTCCCGAGCCGCCTCTTCGTTGTGTTTTCCGATCCTGCCGATCAGCTCATCTATACGCTCATAGTCGGCGCCCTGCGATATGACCACGAACTCATCGCCGCCAATTCGGAACACCGGGCTGTGGCTGAAGATATCGCAGATCACCCTGCTGTTGCAGCCCGTAAGCACATCCATATTCTCGATCAGAAGTACGAGGATCGCGATCGATCCTATCGCGGAATAATACATGTGTCACCTGTTCTGTCCTGCAAAAACTATGCACAGTAAGTTTACAATTACAGCGGCACATTATCAAGGACAGCGTCCTCACGGATCCTGTTTTTCAGCGCATTCCCTGACGGAATCGCTGACATAATATGCTCTCACCGTGTTCTCGACAATAAGGACGGATTCCTGATTGAAAAAAGCACACAGATCCTTGGCGATCTCATTGATGATACTTCTGTCGATGTCGATCAAAGTGATCACCAGCGTCATCTCCCGGGTATATTCTCCGTCAGCGTGTACGTAACCGCCTTCTTCCACGCCGAAAGAGAAGGGGATCCCGTAGCTTCGGCATACATCCTTCAGGATCTTGATATACATTTCGGTCTCAAAGAGCTGCGTCTTTGTGACCGAATCATTCAGTCCAACGTATATCTTAGTACTTATCATCGTTTTTCTTCCCTTTCAAATAATAAGCCGAAGGGAATACCCTTCCGGCTCCCTTCCGGCTCATCATGCATCTCTATTCGCCCTTTTCGATGCTCACAGCAAGCGCGCCTTCATCTGTAAAGTATGAATCAAGGCCCATACTCACGGCTGACTTTATATCCTCGTCGCTGTTGAGAGTCCAGGCGCCGAACTTCTTGCCGCTTTCGTGCACCGCGGCAAGGTTCTCTGCAGTCATGAGCTCCCTGTTGACCGAGATAAGATCGACAGTATCACTTCTCTGCGCCTCTGCAAGATCCACCTCATTTTCGCTGAGGAATATCTTAGGCATGTCAGGAAACTCGTTTTCGACGATGTCAAGGGCGCCGAAGTAATAGCTGCTCACGCTCGTGACGTCAGCCACTCCGGCCTTCTTTACCGTTTCGACGAAAGGCATGATGTTGCGTTCGTTGGCGTACCTGATCTCGATAACGTAATTCACATCAGTTCCGTACTTTTCGAATACGTCGCTCAGCTTTACGATGCCATTGCCGCCTTTTGTCTTCACCTCGGCGATCTGTCCGTCTGACATTCCGGAAAGATATCCGTCAAGCCCCGTCATGTCACGGAGATAATCATCATACGCGACATACAGTGTGCCGTCCTTTGCGGCGACTACAGGCATCGAAAGGCAGACGCTCCCGCCTTCGACAGCGCTGTCGAAGGCCGCCATGGTGTATCTCTCTTCCGACGAAGATCCGCTGTTCGTGTAGATATGCGCAAGCTTGGCCTTCACATCCTCAGCGGGAGGGGTCTCTTCAGCCGGCTGTTCCGGCTCTATCACGACTTCTTCAGCAGGCTCGGGAGCAGCCTTGGCCTTCGATATCTTCACGATATACAGCGCCGCAGCTATGCAGAGCAGAAGCATTACCGCGATAGTGATCACTATGGCCGATGACTTGTTGCTTTTCTTTTCCATTTGGCCTTCCTTTTCAGTCAGTTAAACAAAGATCTTCCTTTTTGCCGGATCGGCTGCCTGCCTGTACAGGATGAACTTCTTTCCGATAGCCTGTACGAAATCCGCTCCGAGCTCCTTTGCGATCGCGTTTGCCGTCTCTTTCGGATCGAGCAGCGCTCCGTCCTGGAGCTGCACCTTCACAAGTTCGTGCGCCGCAAGATAATCATCTATCGCCCCGATCACCGAAGGAGTGATTTCCTCCTTTCCGATCATGACGGCAGGTTTTATATCCTGCGCTATCTTCTTGAGTTCGCTTCTCTGTTTTCCCGTTATCATGCGATATCTCCTTTTTACAGCATTATGATCTCAGGTTTATGCCCCTCGGCCGGCAGGAAAGTGTTTATCAGCTGCTTTGTTTTGAATCTGAGATGCGAGGTGTTTGAGCCCGGGTTGCAGGCGAACCATTCCGCATCGGCTACAGCCTTGTCTATGACTACCTGCACCGCGCCCTCACTGTCGTTCAGGACTCCCATGACGGAAGCTTCTCCCGGCGTGAGTCCGATGACTCTCTCCATGTCTTCAGGAGAGGCGAACGATACTCTGGCCGTACGCATCATCGCTGCGAAGAGCTTCGAATCGAATCTCTTGTCAGCCGGAAGTATCACGAGATAAAACTCCGTCTTCTGCCTGTTGCAGACTACTATGGTCTTTCTGATCTCTGCGCCGAGTTTTTCGGATATCTCCACGCATTCCTCCATAGCCTCGACCTTATCGTTATCGACTCTCTCATATCTGATCCCGAGTCTGTCGAGCTCACTGTAGACTTTTGTCTCGAGCCCGCCGCGCTTATCTTCAGGCGCTGTTGTCATGATATCGCTGATATACATCCTGTCACTCCTTCATTTTTAACTCAGATATTCAGACGGGGCATCATCAGAAGCGCCGATGAACATCTCCTTCACAGCTTCTCCCACCTCGAGCTCGGAAGCCACGACCATCATCCCCGGATACATCTCGATATCGTTCTCCGATGCCGCCTGTTCGAGCGCCCTCTGATATGCCGCCCGCGTCCTTTCGTCTATGCACGCCCAGAGCACGACCGCCAGGCCGCCGGGGTGAGAAGTGACGAAGTCCAGCACGGCGTGCACAGCGATGTACGCCGCTTCCTCGAGAGGGTAGGAGAATATGCCCGTCGAGACCGACGGGAAAGCGATCGTCCTGATCCCGCTGTCCACCGCAAGCTGCAGGGAATTCCTGTAGCACGATGCAAGCAGCTCCGCCTCTCTGTGGTCTCCGCCCTGCCAGACCGGCCCCACCGTATGTATTATTTTTTTGCACGGCATATCATAGGCGTCCGTGATCTTTGCGCCTCCGGTCTCGCAGCCGTTGAGAGTCCTGCATTCTCTGAGCAGCTCCGGTCCCGCTGCGCGGTGTATTGCGCCGTCGACTCCGCCGCCGCCCAGAAGCGTGTTATTGGCAGCGTTGACTACCGCCTCCACGTACGCCATCTTAGTCAGGTCGTCCATGACGACTCCTATTCCCGTTTCCCCCGCCGAGTATATATTATTTATGATCATTTCCCGGAATGCCATACGTCCTCATGGAACACTGCGGATCCATGAGGGCGTTTTTCTTTTCATCATTCAGTAAAGCAGCTCTGATCAGTCCCATGAGAAGCTTTCGACCTTGTTCTTCTTGGCCTCTTCCAGAAACGTCTGGTACTCTTCGGTATCCGCGATCAGTTTGTTCTGTCTCAGAGCCTCCCTGACGAGCCCTACCTTGGCCGGGTCATACTTGTCCCCCATGCGCCACTGATAGGAGCGAGGGTATATTTCATCCTTGTCGAGCACAGAAGACCCGCCCAGGCACATCTGCTCGTACTCCTTATACAGAAGATCTACCGCGCGTTTCGGATCGGCATCATTCACAGCTTTTACCGCATCCGCATACTCAGGGTCCATCACGATAGTATACTCGATATCTTTTTCATTGCTCATCTGTATCACCTCCGCCGCAGCACAGCGGCTTTTAATGTTATCACTGTTTATTATACCCCATTTAGCAGGTGTTTTCAGATAGTCCTTAACAGACGTTTATCGTTGTCCGGCGAGAAGTCCCTCGATCTGTTCCCTGTTTCTGAGAGCAGCTCCGGACCCGACCGCCGTCGAGCATATGGCCCCGCACGCGTTCGCAAACTCAAGGGCCTCCCTGTCGCTTCTGCCGCGAAGTATCTCTGAGACAAATCCCGCAAGGAAATTATCTCCCGCCCCGGTGGCATCGACCACATCCACTTTGCATGCAGGGAGGTATCCTGACCAGCTCCTGCCGCCGAAGAAACAGCCTCTGCCTCCGAGTTTTATTATAACATTGCGCACCCCGTATGAGAGCAGCACATCAGCCATCTTTTCGGGGTCGTCCTCTCCCGTGCACCATTTCGCTTCGTCCTCGTTCGGGCTTATGTAGTCCACCATCGGAAGAGAGTCCGCGATGTCTGCGAGAGTAAGCTTTCTGAAATTCGGAAGCTTGGTGTCCGCAAAGACGAGCTGACCGTTCGCTTTTGCAGCCGTCACTACGGACTTTATTACATCGGGATCGTTGAACGGGGCCCTGAACAACGATCCGAGCACTACCGCCCGGGCATCTGAGAAGCGCTCAGGGTACCGCTCCGGATGGAAGTTGTACCTGTGTGATCCGTTGGTGATCGATCTGCGGTTTCCGTCCGGCTCCATGAATATGGTCGTGACCGGAGTAGGATGGTCTTCAGACCTTACGATCCGGCTCGTGTCCACTCCCTGCGCAGCCAGGCGCGCGGCTATCATATCTCCCGCCATATCTTTGCCCAGGGTGCACAGTATAGCTGCGTTGCAGCCCAGCTTGACCGAGGCGACCGATCCGTTTACCGCTTCTCCTCCGATGCTGAGGTATCCGCTCTCTGCCCTGTATCCGGCAGACGATACCGGTTCAGGGTCAAAGCCCCTGATCATCGAGTCCATTATTGCCGTTCCTATGAATACTATGTCTGTCAATTCTGTTCTCCGGTCTTCCGCTGTCCCTGCATCATGCGCTCCGCCTCGCGCGCCGTCCTGTACAGGTATCTTATTACATCCGCCGGGTATTCTCCCGCGGCAGTTTCGCCCGTCACCATTACCGAAGCGGCCCCGTCGAGGACGGCATTGAAGATATCGCTCACCTCCGCCCTGGTCGGCACCCTGCGGTGCGTCATGGAATCGAGCATCTGCGTAACGACCATGAAGTCCCGGCCTGCCTCCCGGCATGATGCAGCGATCTTCTTCTGCACTGCCGGAAGCTCCCACAGGTCCATCGCGTTGCCCAGGTCTCCACGGGCTATGACGATCTCGTCGCAGCGAGGGATCAGCTCTTCGAGTCTTTCGACCCCGGCTAGGTTTTCTATCTTTGCAAGCAGGCGCACGTCCCGGCAGCCGGCCTCTTCGAGCGCCGTTCTTACTTCGTCCAGGTCTTCTCTGCTCCTTACAAAGGGCTGCATCACGGCCGTCACGCCGAAGTCCTTCGCCCTTTTTATCTGTTCTCTGTCCCTGTCCGTCATGGCCGGTGCATCTATGTGATATCCGGGGACCGCTATGCTTTTTCTGCTTTCGAGCAGACCGCCGCGGACGACTCTGAGAAATGTCCCGGTACGCCCGGCCTCGCGCTCCGTCACCAGAAGGATCTTTCCGTCGTCGAGCAGCAGCTCCTGTCCGCTGCCAAGCTCCTCAAGTCCCTTCGCCACGGAATCCGGAAGCGGCAGACCGGAGATACTGTACAGTTCCCCTTCAGAAATAAGCACAGGCTCATTCGTCACGCCGGTCCTGAGTTCAGGTCCCTGCATGTCTATCAGGAGCTCAGGCTCAGCTCCGGCTTCTTCTGCCGCAGCCCGGCACGCAGCTGTCAGCGCTTCCGCATCCTCAAGCGAAGTATGGGAAAGGTTCAGCCTCACGCCGTCCATTCCCTCTCTGAACATCTCTGTCAGCACTTCCCTGTCCCTGCACGCAGGTCCTATGGTCCCGTATATCTTAACCATCTGCAGCCGCTTCCTGATCCTTATCCGAGCAGTCCAATCACCGCATCGCCGTGATGTGTCTCATCGTTCATCACGGCCTCCGCATCAGGGAAGTCCGCGATGATTTTACTGTATTTGCCGGCCGCATCGTACTCGCCCTTGGCGATGACCGGATAGACCTTTTCTTTTCCGAGAGTCCTGTACATCAGCGGCACCAGGATCCCTTTTGCAGGATTAGGTCTGAGTGTCTGCCCGGTGTATCTGAAGAAAACATCCTCGTGTCTTGCTTCGTCCTTTGCGAGCCTCAGAAAGGCTTCCTTGTCCTTCGGGTCTTCTACCGTTTCTGCCAGCCTCCTGTACATGAATACCGCATCGGCCTCGCCCTGCTGCGCCGTCTTCAGCAGTTTCATCTGAGCAGGCGTCACTGTCTTCGGAGTTTCCGGTCGGGCGATGCCCGCCTCTTCGAGTATGATGTCCGCAAGGCGGCTGCCAGAAGTTACATAACTCATGTGGTCCTCGCCCTCGAGTATCCTCAGTTTCGCTCCCGGTACAGCATCAGCGATCGCCCTGGTCTCGGATTCCTTTATGACGTCTCTGCTTCCGGCGATGACCACCGTAGGTGTGCTTATGCCGGCAAGATCAGCTGCGGATATATGCGGCTCATTTGCCATCAGATACATCTTCGGGTCCTTCGTTACCGCGTATACCGCCTTGATGCCGGCCACGAGCCACGGAGCTACGCCCGCAGGCGTCATATTGCCGCTTCCCGCAAGCAGCAGACCTATCCTGTCCGTCTTCATGGCCGCGAGCAGACCGATGATGGCTCCGTCGCTGTGTCCGAAAAACACGACGTCCTTCAGATCGAGTTCATCCATGAATGCGACCATGTCATCCGCCATGTCCGTATAGTGCAGTTCATTTACTCTGGTGCTCAGGCCGTGGCCCCGCGAATCTGCGGCATATACGGTGAAGTGTTTTCTCAGCAGCCACAACGAGCCGCTGAAGATATTGTGATCCTCACTGTTGCCGTGCAGAAGTATGAGCGGACGGCCCGCGCCGGACTTCTCGTAATACATCTCTATACCATTTACACTGATCTTCATTCCCTGTCCTCCCTTCTCTTTCAAAAACTTCTTTCAACGATGCAGCTCACCGCTTTCTCACCGTTATGTTCTATCTGGTATGCTCCGGCGCCATCCGCACTGCAGCGGTACACCTTAAGCATGTCTCCTTCGTGTGTCTGGGCCGCATATTGGACCTCTATAGCCCTGACCGGGTGTCTGACCAGGTCTTCGACCCGGTACTGGTCCATGAAATAGCGCACGTAAGCGATATTGTTCGTATGATAGCAGTAGTCTATATCCGTCGGACGCACTCTTATCTCATCGATCAGCTCTTCGCGCACCGGCTTCAGCTTCGACCAGCTCATCCCGAACATCGGCTCTTCTGCAGGCGTTGCATCGCCGACGCCTACAGTACCGGATCTTCTGATCTTTCCGGTCTCAAGATCCACCGCGCACAGCTCGAGCCTCGATCTCAGGCATACAGCGCCGTCCGGCCTTTCCATGACGGTATCTATGAACAGCCTGATCTTCGAAAACGAAGAGATATAGCTCGTGATCCTGTATTCATCCATCCATCCCGGCGGTTCCGGCATCTCTATACGGTTTCGGACGAAGACCCACATCCCGTTGTACTCGCGCATGCAGGTGACTCCGTCGATGTGCTGCACACCCATCAGTTCGGTGACCATGTCCTCCACTATGCGGAATGCCCCTTCCACCGATAATTTTACGTCCGGTCCGCAATAGCTCGCCGGCAGTCTGTCTGTCTTTATCAGTCTCATCTCTGTTTTCCGTGAAGTATTACTGCAGTATTTCGTTTTATCCGATTATCGAGATCACCTGTTCAAGAAGCTCCGGCGCGTCAACGATCACAAGAGCGAGGTTCTCGCGGACGCGGGTGATGTCCGGATAAAAAATGTTCGGGTAAGGGTTTTCAGGATCCGGATACGGGATCCCCTTCAGATATCCTTCTCCGTCATATGAGAACGAAGAGTCCATCAGCATGACCACGTTGTTGTACTCCCTTCCGGCGACATGCCGGCATCCGTATGGCTCTCCGAGATCGGCATAAGGACCGCCGGGAGTTCCGTGCGGATCGATGAACATATACCCTTTGTCGAGGTAATATCGGATCAGCTCACGGGCTTCATCCGTACCGCCGGCATAATTGATCGATATATGCTCGTATTCGTAGTTCTTTTCGGTCCTGCTCCCGAGAAACCTGAGTTTCTGTATGAAGGTCTGTATCTGCATATTTACGCGGAGCCTTTCCGACAGCTCGTAGTCTCCGCTCAGATCGAGGCTCTCTATCTTTTCATCTATGCCGTTCTCCTTCTCAGACTCAGTGAGAGCGGCAGCCGGATCCGTACAGAAGATGCATGTCTGGCCGTATATCCCCGCGGCTTCGCAGATGATACCGAAGATCGCGGGATCGACGCGGAGAGCTTCGTCCACGAGAACGAACTCATACCCGTCCAGCTGCTCCGGCGAATCGATATCTGAGATATAGACAAAATCCAGATTCTCTATCGCTTCGCTTATCGACTTCAGTCCCTCAGAAGGTTCCTCCGCACATGTGATCAGTGTTCTGCCGCAGCCGGACAGATGCTTTGCAAGATCGTATATGAGCAGGGTCTTTCCGGTACCGGGTCTGCCGCTTATGCGGAAGAACGCGCCCGAAGAAGCAGCTGCAAGGTCTTTCAGAAACTGTGACTTGACCTGGTCCTGGGCGGGCGTCAGAAAGTACTGTCCCTGGAGGAACTTTGCCGGATCATCTTCAGGTGATATGAGATATTCCGAAGCACGGAAGAGCTTGTCGATACGTCCGTGATACGCCGCCCGGCATCTTTTGACGGCCCATGCCACGGCCCCGATGTCAGTCCTCTCGAGCCTGTCTTCCTCCGAAAGCCTGTAACAGCTGAGTGTGTCCGTGACGACCGTGTACAGCATCAGCTCCCTGCCGAGAAGAGTGAGGTAGTGGCGGTTCTTTCTGAGCTGCGCAAGTATCTGCTCTTCGCCCACATCCTGCGATTTCAGCTCGATGTTCAGGCAGTACTTGCCCGTTACCTTTAAAAGATCGAATTCCTTGCCTATCAGGGGGATCACGAAGCCGAAGTAGAATCCGTCGGTATCTCTGACCGTCACCCCCTTCCCTGTGAGGGCGTCTGTGAGTATGCGAAGAGAGTCGATCTCATGGATGCGCATCATGTGGTTGTCATGATCGCTGGCCTCGTGCTTTTCCATGATATTGAAAAGTCTCTCATCGCGTATTCTGGATACCCTGAACAGGTTTACAGGTTTGATCATAGTCGTCCTTCAGTCATCTCATGTCCTTTATCAGGACTTTACGGCGCGTTTTTTCTTTCTGAATACGCCCGCGGCAAGAAGTCCTGCGAACAGAGCCGCAATGAACACCGCGAAAGCCGTGTGATCGGGTCTGTCTTTCCGTCCGGCTGTCTCTCCGCCGAGGTTGGCCTTCAGAGCGGTGATCTCCTCATCGCTCAGACCTGTCTCCCTGCAGTATTCCTCAGCCTCTGCAGCGAGGTCGGCTCCTTTCAGATCATCCGTTTTGTACATGGTCTTCAGCGTCGCCTCGATGTTCTCGCGGGCTATCGTTTCATAGCGCTCATCATCAGGCGTGATCCCGTAGTAGTTATAGTATGTGACCATGTAGTCGCTTACTACCTCGTCATACGACGCTCCCATCAGGCACTCCAGGAGAGCCGCGACCGTCCCCGCTCTGTCCTTTCCTTCCGTGCAGTGCACTGCGTACGGTCCCTTGTGCCCGGCGAAGAACCTGAGTCCCTCAGCCAGCTTTTCGCGAAAATCGTCCGAGTCGAAATTCACGCCCATATCGAGAGGGATATAATCGGTCGTCGAGTAGTAGGTCTTATCGTAGTCCGGGAATGACTTTGCCGTTTCTTCAGAGTCGGAAAGGTTCATCACCGTTGCGATCCCGTATTTTTTACATGCCGCGTCCGCGTATGTGTTCCTCTTATGCACCGGGTCTATCGGCGAAGCCGTTCTGTACAGGATATCCTTTCCCATCCCTGTCGTGGCTACGACCCTGAAGTTTGCGAACTGCTCATCGCTGAGCTGCGGGTAGTCGGAACGCTCGTCCGTATATATCAGCGAATCGTGTCCGTACTCCGCGTAGAGTCCGCCTTTTTCCTTCATCTCGAAATGGAAAGTCACATTGCTTATGCCCTTCTTGTATGTCCAGGCAAAGGTCTGATCCTCGAAGGTGGATTTGTCGGCTATGTACTCCGACGCGAAATCCCCCATGTTTATCGCGAGTTCTGTTTCTGCTTCATCAACACGCAGCAGGCGGTCGCCGGTCCCGACCTCGTTGTAGTTTTTCACGACCGGTATGTCCATTTGCTGATCGAGGAAACTGACCGTGACGATATCGCCGTATTCGATCCCGGCTTCTTCGAAGTCCGTCTGCGTCATGAGGCGTCCGTCTGTGATCAGTTTGATATTTCCGAACTTGGATATCTGCTCAAGGTCCATGCCCGCGTCTATTTCACCCGTGTCCGCTGCATATGCGCGGTAAGTGAACGGTCCTGCCGTCATTGCAGGCATGGCGGCCGCTGCAGCGATTACAAGCGCAAGCACCGCCGCCAGACCCGGCCTTGTCCGGTGTTTTCTCATCTTCATAGGTTCTCCTTCTGCTTCCGTGTCCGTCTGCTGTAATACCCGTTATATCAATTGTAGCGACCGCACTTCAAATCTGCAAGAAAAAACAGGCCCCATACGGAGCCTGCCGCAGTGCGTTCATTCAGTTTCGTAGTAGTTGCCTCCGAAGGACCAGCCTCCGTAGCCGAAGTATTCCTTGAACTCGTCGAGCGTCAGGATATAAGTCGGCTGAGAGCCAGCGACCTTGCCGTCCCCGATGTATATCGCGACGTGGCCCGGATCCTTTCCGCAGTCTTCGCAGGGGTATCCCGAGAGGTATTCCGGTCCGCTGTAGATCATTGCGCCTACAGGTATATCCTCGGACCACACAGCATGCCTGTCCCTTGATTCCGACGCGCAGCACGAACCCGATACCGGAAGTCCTGCGGACGCGTATACGTCACACACCCAGGTCTCGCAAAGCCCCTGATATCCGTTCTCCCACGGAGCTTTGCTCTCAGGCCATCTTCTCCTCAGAGCATCGAGTATGGCAGCCTGCTGTTCGTTCTCTATCGTTATCTTATTGAAAATGCTGTTCTCATCTCCGGCAGTATCCGGTTCGAGCGTTCTTTCCGCATCCGTGACCGCCCCGGGAGTGACGATACCTGAAGCGGTATATTCATCCAAAGCCGGCAGCGCGATCCAGACCACGAGAGCGAGCACGAGCATGTCAAAGAGGAGGCAGACGATGTCAGCCGCCTTTTTTCGCCCGTCCGCGCCGGCAGTGCTCACGGTTTTCGCTTTGCTTTCAGCCGCCGCAGGATTCGCGGTATTCGCAGTTTTGATCACAGCCGTGTTTTCCATCCTGATCATCGGTACCGTTCCGCAGCTTGCGATGCATCCTTTGCTAATAAGATACATTCTAGGCCCTCTCAATTCCATAATTCTAAAAGAAGTATAAGATTTGGGGATCTGCGCCGATTATGTTAACATTTGGCTTGCGGGCCGATCATGGGAAGAATGGATAAAGAAACGGACAAAACAAAAACAGCCCTGGCAGCTGTCATAGCCGCCAATACGATCTGGGGCTTCAGCTTCATGGCTACTTCGCTGGCGCTTAAGCATCTTTCAGTGCCGATGCTTCTTTCAATGCGTTTCACGGGCAGCTTTGTTATCATGCTCGCGGTCATCATCAGCGGCCGGGCTCACGTCAGCATCAAGGGCAAACCTGTCGGCCTGTTCCTTCTGATGGGCCTTTGCGAGCCCGTGGTCTACTTTCTGGCCGAGACGTACGGTGTGAAGTACACCACCTCATCCTTTTCGGGCCTGACCCTTTCTCTCATACCGATCACCACGGCAGTCCTGTCGTCCTTTATTCTCAGAGAACACCTGTCGGCAAGAAAGCTCATGTGGATCGTATGCTCCGTCGCGGGCGTCGCCCTTATATCCGTAAACCAGACAGGCAGCGGCGTGATACAGGCAAAGGGCGTGTTCTTTCTGCTCATATCCATGCTGGCCGCGTCTTTCTTCTCGATACTTAGCAGACATATATCCGGCAGCTTCACCTCATTCGAGCGCACTTTCATCATGATGCTCATGGGCTGCGCCGTATTCACGGGAATGGCTCTCATCCAGGAAGGCCCGTCCTACAGCCGCATTTTCTTCTGGGCTCTTTCGCAGCGCGAAGTCGTACTGCCTCTGCTCTTCCTGTCGGCTGTATGCTCGGTCATCGCTTTTTTCTGTCTCAACTACGGAATGACTTATCTTGAAGTCAGCAGGGCAGTGGTCTTCACCAATATAACACCCGTCGTATCGGTCATTGCCGGGACGGCGCTGCTGGGCGAACCCTTCTCTGCCGTCTATCTCATCGGCATGATCCTGATACTGACGGGGCTGGTCATGGTCAACCGTATAAATGACTGACCTTTCATTCATGCTTTTTCAGACTTCTTCGTACCCCGGGTGGGTCCCGTTCCTGTATCTTTCGAGCACCTCTTCATAAGGCACCGGCTTGCTGAAGTAGTAACCCTGCAGCTTTGTCACGCCTATCTCCATGAGGAAGTCCGCCTGCTCCTTCGTTTCGACGCCTTCGCATATAGTCTCTGTACCGAGCTCGATCGCCATCTGCGACATCTCTCTCAGTATTATCCTGCTTTCTTCTCCCTCATTCAGCCTGTGAAGGAAGAGCATGTCGAACTTGAGCAGGTCGAAATGTATATCCTGCAGCATCACAAGTGATGAGTATCCGCTGCCGAAGTCGTCCATCCATACGTTGAAGCCCTCTTTCCGGAAGCGGAGCACCTGTTCCTTCATGAATTCGAAATCCGATCCGAGCATGCTCTCGGTGATCTCTATCGTGAGTCTGTCTCTGGCTATGCCTGCATCGTCCATGCGGCGGCATATCTCTGTGACGATATCGCAGGACTCAAAGTCCGATCTGGACAGATTGAGGGAATGAGGTACTACCGGCAATCCGTCCGCTGCCTGTCTCTTCATCTTTTCTATGATGCGGTCGAGCACATACAGATCGACCTTATATATCAGGCGCGTCTTCTCGAGTACAGGTATGAATTCTCCCGGTGACAGGAATCCGAACTCCGGATCATCCCAGCGTGACAGAGCTTCGACATCGCAGACCTTACGGCTCTTTGCTCCGACGATAGGCTGATAGTACACCTTTATCCACTGCTCTTTGATGGCAGTGTCGAGGTTGCTGACTATATGCCTTGCGCGTTCGATCTCTCCTGTCATGCTGCTTTCGAAGACATGCCAGCTCGATTCGTACTCTCCCCTGTGCAGGTCGCATATGTATTTTGCACGGTCGCATGCTTCACTTACGTCAGTATCCCCGAGCCTGTACGGATAGACTCCCATGCATACAGGCACGCTTTTGCCGCCGTTCATTTCCCCTGCTTCTCTTATGACCGCCTCAGCCTTCTCTTCGATGCCGCCCTCGGCCGCGATGGCCGCAAAGTGGTCATCACCCATGCGGCAGACACATCTGTCTCCGAACTGTTTCGAGATTATCCCCGCAAATTCGATGAGCAGCCTGTCGCCTTCCTCGAATCCGTACTGACGGTTGAAGTGGCTGATGCCGATCAGGTTGAAGTACACCATGACGGAGTCTTTGCCATCTTCACTAAGCCTCTTTTTCTCAGCCTCCGCGAGTTCGAAAAAGTATCTCATCTTAGGAAGATCCGTCAGAGAATCGGTATTGATCCGGTGATTGAGGTCCTCGATGTATTGGCTGATACGGTCTCTCATCTGTATGAACGCTCCGTTCAGCACGCCTATCTCATCGTCCCTGTCGTAATCGAGAGCCACATCATAATCGCCTGCCGCAAGACGCTGCGAGGCCGTGGTGAGGTCGCTAATCGGCTGAGTGATGCGCCTTACCGCGTACAGACCGAGCCCTATAAAGAAAACAAGGATGGCCGTCATCGTGATCAGAAGTATCATCAGCATGTGCCGCCACGAAGCGTTGATCTCCTTCGTAGGCGCAGTTATGGCCAGCACCATGCCGCTGGCGAGCGTCGTGTACGACATCTGGCGCCGCTTGCCGCCTGCCGTATAACGGACCAGTTCGTTGCCGTTGCTCCTCTGCCTGAGCTGCTGTTCCGAGAATGCCTTTCCATAATTATCAGGCTTCTCTCCCGTTTCGTAATCCGGATGATAGATGACGCGGTCCTCATCGTTGAAGAGACAGGCAAATCCCGTCTTGTATACCTTTACATCGCTGAGCTGGGACGCGAAGGTATCCACGGATATGTCAAGCCCGATGACCCCTATCAGGGTTCCGGAGTCATAGACCGGTATCGTATACGAGCATATCCACATATCATCCAGCAGATCTGACTTGTACGGTCCTGTCCATATAGGACGGCCGCTTTTTATCGTATTGTAATACCATGCCGTCTGCCCGCTGTCATCCGGGTCAAGGCTCCCCGCGTCGATCGCTTCCCTTTCGGCAAATCCTGTCTTGCCCATCTTGGAGCGGAAGAATCCGTGCTCGTTCACGCTGACCCCGGGATCGATGCAGTAATAATATGAAGTTACCCCGTACGAGCGGTCCGATATGCTCTGCACTACAGGCTGCAGTTCAGCGCAGTATGCGGCGAGGTATTCGTCGAGTCTCTGATTCTGTTCGTCTGTCCTCTTTGACGGAGGGACATGGTGCGTCCCTGCCGCGCCGCAGTCTATCAGCAGCATGCTGTCGATGGAATCGTTGGCGAGATTGGCCGCGGTATCAAGCGACTGCTCTATGCTGTCGAGGTATCTTTCGACCGACTTGCCCGTATCATCGGCGATCAGGTTCATCATCTCGACAGACCTTCTGTCATTTTCTCTCTGGACAGTCAGGGCTGCTGCCACGACAACAGCGAGCACGGTCGTAAGGACCGCAGCTGTTGTTATAGCGGTTATTCTCGCTCTTATCGAGTTGAATCTCATCCTGCCTCCGTGTCTGTCAGTCTTCTTTTACACTCATCTCCGGCAGTTTCGCAAAGAAGCCGCCGGTCCACGCATTGCTGAAGCCCTCAAGCCGCTCCGATGTGACATATATCTTCTTTCTCGAGAAAAGAGGTATCCAGGCAGCGTCATCCTGAGCGATGATCTTTTCGAGCTGCCTGTACTCTCCGATGCGTCCGTCCGGATCCGTGATGGTCCTTGCATCGCGTACACGCTTCATGATCTCTTCGTCAGGAAAGCACAGGCTCCGGGAAACGGTCTTTTCCGGGCTGCCGAAGAAGGTATATATGAAATTGTCCGGATCGTTGTAGTCGGCTATCCAGGTCGCGGAATAGCAGGCGAGCCTGCCGTCATTCCTCATGCTCATGAACTCATCATAGCTCATTATATCGATGACGGCGTTTATCCCGGCCTTTTTCCACATCCCGGCGATCAGCCCTGCCAGCTTGACTTCTCTGTGATTCGAATCCGATCTTACGCTTATGGTCAGGTCGAATCCGTCCGGGTAGCCTGCCTGTGCAAGGAGCGATGCCGCCTGATCCGGATCATACGGGATATCCGCAAGCGAAGGGTTGTATCCGTACAGACCCCGCGGGAATATCCCGTCCTCGACAGTACCCTCCCCGTCGTATACGACCTCGAGCAGCATCTGGCGGTCGAGAGCAAGCTGCATGGCTTTTCTGACCCGCACATCATCAAGAGGCTCTATGGACTCGTTCAGAGCTACGTATTCTATGCCGACCTGCTGTGCCGTGTGCAGTCTGTTCTGGTATATATCCCCGTGTATGTAGTAATCCGCCGCATTGTCAATATCGTCCAGATCGAGGACATCCAGGTCGCCCTCGTCGAACAGCCTGCGCATCGTGGTCGCATCCTGTTCGAAGCTAACATCAAGGCCTTTGTTGTTAGGGGGGCCCTTCCAGCAGTCTTTGTTCTCGGTATATATCATTCCCTTGCCCGGCGTCCATTCCTGCAGGATGTAGGATCCGGTACCGATGGTATGCTCGACATCCCTGCCGAAGCTGTCCCCGGCCTCTTCTGTCGTTTCCTCGTCTAGTATAGATGCTCCCGGCATCGAAAGACATGCCAGGAAGGCTTCGAACGGTTCTTCGAGCGTGATGGAAAAATCAAGATCGCTGATCTCTCTGAAGCCCGCAAGGGTCTTCGCGCTGCCGTTTTCGAGTTCGCGCGCGCCTTTGATCGGCTCGGCGATGTCACTGTTGCGGGAATCCGGATGGGTCAACAGCCGGGTCAGGGTGTAGCGGACATCAGATGAGGTAAGCGGTGATCCGTTGCTGAACTTCACACCCTCATTCAGATGGAAAGTGTATGTGCGGCCGTCTTCGGACACCTCCCATGTCCTGGCAAGAGAAGGCTCCGTCGCTATGCTGCCGTTATGCTTTACGGCCGTGTCCACCAGACGGTCGAAGACACAGTATGCGGTGTCGTAGAAAATAGTCGTGCACTGAAAGTCCACCGTGTCGGGTTCATCC
>JAFRFA010000127.1:0-12942 GCA_017434585.1 Mogibacterium sp.
GGCTCGAAAGAGAATGCAGAGGCCGCGTGCCGAAAGGCACCAATATCATCATCATACTGGCGGCCGGCATAAACGATACGCAGGTCATCGGAGGCAAGGTGCGGGTGGATGAGGATACGCTGCGCAGCAACGTAGGGGCCCTCATCGATACCGCGAGACAGATCGCCGACAGCGTGATGTACATCGGACTCACTCCGGTCGACGAATCCCGCACCAATCCGGTGAAGTGGGACAAAAAGAAGAACTGGAAGAACGAGGTCGTCGAAAACTACGACACGATCATCCGCCGTGTCTGTGAAGAGAAGGGCGTAAGATACCTGTATATGTTCGACAGGATCGATCCTCTCACCAATCAGGACGGACTCCACCCGTCAGCTGAAGGCCACCGAATCATGACGGGGATCATCGCAGGCGCGGTGTATGAATTCGTGAAGCGATAGAAGCCTCCGGAGCAGAACGGCGTCCGCCCTGCCGGCATTTTGTGTATAGTGTTCCTCTTACCTGAGTTCCATACACAAAATGACAGGATAATAAACACAAACACACGGTGAAAGCATGGCGGGAGCGCGGTGACCCGTCAAATCAGCAATCGGCAATCAACAATCAACGATCAGCACAGAGGCCCTTTCAGTAAGGGCGGGCGAAATGAAAAAGAAGTATATAATCTGGGACTTTGACGGTACTATAGCGTGTACCAACGACATAATCATAGAATCATGGCAGGCGACCTTCAGGCACTACCTCGGCCATGAGCTTCCGGTCAGGGAGATAGAGGCTACGTTCGGCGAGACTCTCATGCACACGATCGCAGAGAAGCTGCCCGGAGAGGACGCTGCAGAGGTGATGGCCTGCTACAGGGAGTATCAGAATGCTCACTGCGAAGGCAGGGTATACGTGTTCGAAGGAGTGAGGGAAGTGATGGACGAGCTTAAGGCCCGGGGCTGCAGGCTCGGAGTCGCGACCTCGAGGACGGCGAACAGCTTCAATAAATACATGCACGAGCTGGGCCTGGACGGATATATGGACGTCGTCGTCAGCATGGAGGATGTCACGAAGCACAAACCGGATCCCGAGTCGGTCGAAAAAGTGCTCGAAAGATTCGGAGCGAAGCCTGAAGAAGCTATCATGCTGGGCGATACCAGGTACGACGTGGAATGCGCGAACCGGGCGGGGGTCGAGAGCGTGCTCATCGGCTGGAGCCACTTTGTGGATGAGGCTGCGATGGCTGCTGACGGCGTCGAGCCGGCATACCGCATAAACAAGCCGGAGGAACTTCTCGGCCTGACAGGATGAACGGACAAGAACGCGGGCATGTATACAAACGGGCCTGCAAGGATATAAAGGAGAAAAAATGCTGCAGCTAGAAGAAATAAGAAGCCAGCTTCCGGCTCTGATGGAGCAGATAGAGGAAGTGGGAGGTTATCTTTGACCCGGAGGGTCTCAGGAAACGCATCAAAGAACTGGAGGACGAGAGTCTGAAGGACGGCTTCTGGAACGACCAGAAGGCGGCGCAGAAAGTGCTTAAAGAAAAGAAGTCTCTCGAAGGCAGACTTGCCGAATACGAGAAGATCTCTTCGGATGCCGCCGAAATCCCGGATCTTATCGAGATAGCGGAGGAACTCGACGATGAGGACGAGGCGAAAAGCGTGGTCGCATCATTCGATGCGCTTACAGACGAGCTTGAGGATCTCAAGACGAGGATGCTGCTGTCCGGAAAATACGACAGCAGAGACTGTATACTGAGCATACACGCGGGCACCGGCGGAGTCGATGCGAACGACTGGGCCGAGATGCTCGAGAGGATGTATCTGAGATACTGCGAGAAAAAGGGCTTCAAAACGAAGCTGCTCGACAGGCAGGACGACGTCGACTACGGTATCAAGAGCTCGACCATACAGGTCGAGGGCGACAACGCGTACGGTCTTCTGAAGTCCGAGACGGGCGTGCACCGGCTCGTCAGGATATCGCCGTTCAACGCGATGGGAAAGCGCCAGACCTCGTTCGCGGCCGTCGAGGTAGTGCCTGACATAGGCGACGACATCGAAGTCAACATCGATCCGGGCGATCTGAAGATCGATACCTACAGATCGGGCGGAGCGGGCGGTCAGCACGTCAACACGACGGATTCCGCCGTCAGGATCACACACCTTCCGACCGGCATAGTCGTGACCTGCCAGAACGAAAGATCGCAGATCATGAACCGCGAGGTGGCGATGAAGATCCTCGTGTCCAAGCTTACGAAGATCGCCGAAGAGGCTCACAAAGAGAACCTGAACGAGATAAAGGGCGACCAGTCGATGGCGACCTGGGGCTCGCAGATCAGGAACTACGTATTCCAGCCTTACACCATGGTCAAGGATACGAGGACCGGAGCTGAAGTCGGCAATGTCGAAGCTGTCATGGACGGCGACATCGATGTCTTCGTGAGGGCAAAGCTCTCGCAGGACGCGGCTCAGAAATAGAAGAGAATGCTTAGGATATACGCGGGCAGAGAGAATATCGACAAGGAACGTTTCATCTACGATCTCATCAGGGAACGCGGAGGTGAGACGTTTGTTTTGGTGCCCGATCAGTACACCCTCGTGGCTGAAGAGCAGGCTCTCAGGCATCTGGGTACAGACTGCCTCTTCGATACCGAGATACTCTCGATGAACAGGCTCGGACTCAGGGTGCTCACCGAACAGGGCACGGAGTCCGTGAGGATGCTCGACAAGTACGGCAGGTTCATGCTTCTGAACATGCTTGTCAGGGACCACATGGAGGACTTTGAGATATTCCGCCTCTCGGCCGGCAAACTCGGATTCACCTCGATGCTCAATGACTTCATCTCCGAATTCAAGCAGCAGGACTGCAGCCTTGACGAGGTAGAGGAGCTTCTCGCGGGCAGCGTGGATGACCCTATACTAGCCTCAAAACTCAGAGAGCTGAGGGGCGTGATCGAGGCTTACGAAGAGAGGATAAGCGGGGTCTTCACCGACTCCGAAGACTACATATCGATGTATGTGGACGCCATAAAGGACTCGAAGCTGGTGCGCGGCAAAAACTTCTGGGTATACGGCTACGACAGCATCACGCCGAAGTTCGCGGATGCCCTGATCGAACTCGCGGCAGCGGCTGAGTCGGTCAGCTTTGTGGTGAACAGAGGGGACTTCGGCCTCGACGACAGGCTCATCAGATCGCTGACGGGTCTTGCCGCTTCAAAGAACATCGACGTGTCGTGCGAAGAGATCGACGGGTCCGCGTACGCATCCGCAAAGTCCGAAACGGTATCGCGCATCGAAAAGTATCTCTTCAGAGAAAGGCTGACAGAAGAGCAGAAGGCAGAGAACAGGGACTTCTTCCCGGAAGACCTCACTATGCTCTGCGCGGCCAATCCGTATTACGAGGCGGAGAGCGCGGCCGCGTACATCTGGCATCTTGTGAGGGATCTCGGCTACAGGATGAAAGACATACAGGTGATCGCCAACGACGAGGGGGCGATGCAGCCGGTCATAAGGAGGGTGTTTGCCGAGTACGGACTGCCGGTGTTCGCGGATTCGGCGAGGGACATCACCGACAGCGCGGCGGTCAGCTTCATAGTCGACATGCTCGAATTCGTCCGCAGCCGCAAGCTGCCGCAGTACCTGTTCGCTATGCTCAAATCCGGACTCACGGTATACGATGACGGCGGCATTGAAGACCTCGAGAACTACGCCAGGGCCTACCGCATCAAAGGCTCGATGTGGGACAAGCCGTTCAGATACGGAGCCGATGAGACGGGCGAAGAAAAGTTCGCGGAGCTCGAAGCGATGAGAGAAGGCATCATGTCGAAGATCTCCGTCCTCGAAGAACTGGCGAAAAAGGGCGGGGGAACAGCCGGAGGATTCACTAAGGCGTTCATGAAGTATCTTGAGGACGAGTGGCAGCTGAGCGTACGTGTCGCTGAGGCGGCAGCCCTGCAGGAAGAAGCGGGCCTTCACGATGAGGCTCAGAGGATGACGCAGAGCTGCGGAAAGGCGCTAGAGATACTTGACCAGATCGACGAGATAATGGGAGACTCCGCGATGGATATCGAGGAGTTTACGGATATATACGAAGCAGGACTCTCGGATGTCGAGGTAGGAGTCATTCCTCCTGCGGCGGACGCGCTTTCGATGGGCACGATGATCAGGACGCGGCCGGGAAATATACGTGCGGTAGTCATACTCGGCGCCAACGAAGGAGTTCTGCCTCTGACACCGTCGACCGAAGGTCTGTTCTCGGCGGACGAGAAGGAATACTTCAGAGAGAAGGGATTCGCTCTCGGGAGCCTCGACGACATAAAGATGGACGAAGAGAACTCGGCCATGTACAGGATGATGTCCAGGCCGTCCGAAAAGATATACATAAGCTGGTCGATGACCGACGCGAACGGCGGCGACGCGGGCGAGAGCCCTGTGATCGAGACGATTCGCGGCATCTTCCCGAAGACGAAAGAAAAGGGTTTTGTCAGAAAAGACATAATAAGCGAAGGCTGGGGGCTCGGACTGGTGCAGGATGCGGACGAAGCGATGCGCCATCTGATCAACCGCATAAAGGATCCGAATGCTCCTGCTGAGCCGGAGGCGCTGACAGCCGCCATGCTCAGATGGTATGCGGACAACAGAAAAGAGAGGCTCGACGCTATGCTGACGGCCGCCGATTATGACAACGATCCGAAGCCGCTTTCGCGCCTGACTGCAAAGGAACTGTATGCCGGGCGCGACGGGGAACTCAGACTTAGCGCGTCCTCGATAGGCTGCTATGTGGACTGCCCGTTCGAATACTTCGTCGACAGGGGACTCAGGCCGAAAGAAGAAAGGGAATTCGCAAGCGACGCACGCTCTGTGGGCGATGTATACCACGAGTGCCTGATGGCTGTCGCCAGACAGATAATGGCGGACAGCGAACTGCCGCAGAAGATAAGGGACGGCGACAGCGAAGAACTCGAGAGACTGGTGAGCTCCGCGCTCGATGAGCTCTCGTCCGGATACAGAGGAGGGCTCTTCATCTCGACGGGGAGCGAAGAGTTCAGGATGAGCCGTATCAGGGAGATATGCGCGGCGGCGGCAAAAGCGATGGCAGAGCAGCTCAGCTCCGCGGCGGTGGATTCGGCCGACTTCGAGGAGGCCTTCGGCAGGAACGGCAGCTTCGGACCTATAGCCCTGAAGACAGGCGATGATGAAGTCTACGTAGAGGGCAGGATAGACCGCGCGGACTACCTGGACGTGGACGGCGGCCGGCGCGTGAGGATAGTGGACTACAAGACCGGTTCGGATACCCTTGATCTGTGGAAGATGAGGCAGGGCCTGAAGATGCAGCTGATGATATACCTGATGTCGGCATCGGGCGAAGGCCTCGAGCCGGCGGGCATGTTCTATTTCAACATCAAGGACCCGATCGAGGCGGCCAACGACAAGGCGCCGAACAAGCTCGAAGAGATCAGCAGCAGAAGACCGGAAGACAATTTCTCCCTCAAGGGGGTATTCATAGATGAAGAGGGCATACTCGACGCGATGCCGCCTTCAGTGCTCAGGTCGGTGAAGGACAGTATCAGCCGGGAGGAGTATGAAGAGGTAAGGTCTGATGTGCTTGCTCAGATAGAGAAGACGGCAGAGGGCATACTGAACGGAAGGATAGGCATAAATCCTCTGAAGAACGACAGCGCCCTCGTATGCAGATACTGCAGCTACAGGCCGGTCTGCAGGCGCGACAGGGGATACGCCAAAAACCGCTGGCGCAGCCTTGAACCGAAACCGAAAAAGAATGCTGCTGAAAAAGGCGGAAAGCAGAAGGAAACAGAAAAAGACAGAGAAGGACAGACAGAAGGATCCGGATGGAGATAGTATCGGCAGGGAGCAGCAGCTCCGGCAATTCATACATAATAATAGCGGGACCCGCCACCATAATACTTGACGTGGGTCTGCCGGCGAAGAAGATAAAAGGGGCGCTTGAACATCTGGGCTGCAGCCCGGAGGACGTCGGCGCGGTGCTCATCACCCACGAGCATACAGATCACGTGAAGAGCGTAAGGGCTATAAGCCGATGCTGCGTGAACGCGGGTTTTTTCGCCAGCAGGGGGACTGTCAGCAGGGCGCAGAACTTCTGCTATGTTCCCGAAGAGCGCATACATCTGATGAGCAGCGGAGACAGCGCGGTGCTGGAGTGCCCCGGCGAGGACCGCGTGGTTATTCGCTCCTTTTCGCTCAGTCACGACGCGGCGGAGCCGCTCGGCTTCTCGGTCGAAGCCGGGGGCGAGAAACTCGCCGTCGTGACAGACAGCGGCATCATAACCGGCGAGATATTCGAAGCGGTGAAGGATGCCGACCAGCTCGTCTTCGAAGCGAACCACGACGAGGAGATGCTCATGTTCGGGGAGTACCCTTACCCGGTAAAAGTGAGGATCAAAAGCGACCTGGGACACCTCTCGAACGTATATGCCGGCGATGTGCTGGCGCGCATACTCGAATACCGCAAAAGCGGCCATGGGGTCAGACCCCCCGGCCAGAAGCCGCTTCGCATCATGCTCGCGCATCTTAGCTTTCACAACAACATACCGCTCTTCGCGAAACAGACCGTCGAGGACCGGCTCGCCGAAAAAGGCTTTGTAAAGGGCGGGGACTACCTGCTCGACGTGGCCGCGAAGGAGGGACTCACATTCATGCCGGGAGACAGCGATGATTGAGATCAGGATTATCTGTGTAGGAAAACTGAAGGAGAAATACTGGGAGGCTGCGATCGCCGAGTACATGAAAAGGCTCGGCGCCTACTGCAGGGTATCGGTGACTGAGGTCAGGGAGGAGAAGCTCCCGGCCAACGCTTCGCCGGCAGATGAACGCGCGGTCATCGAAGCCGAGGGGAGAGAGCTCCTCTCGAAGACTGCGAAGGGGGACTTTGTCGTCGCGCTCGACATAGGAGGCAGGGAGCTCAGCTCGGAGGACCTTGCTGAAAAGATCCGGCAGACAGCCTTTACACATCCGGTGATAGACTTTATCATAGGGGGGAGCCTCGGGCTCAGCGGAGAAGTAAAGCAGAGAGCTGACCTCAGGATGAGCTTCGGCAGGATAACTCTGCCGCACCAGCTCGCCAGGGTCGTTCTGACAGAACAGATATACAGGGCGTTCAAGATCAACGCAGGCGAAACATACCACAAGTAAAAAACCGGCCAGGGGGTCTGACCCCATGGCCGGAGAGAACAGAACGGAAAGAGGAAACTGATGGCTAATAAATACAGCAGGAGCAACAAATCAGCAAAAGCAGCAGAAGAGAAGACGATGCAGGACTACGAGGAGCGCAGAAAGAAGCTCAACAAGGGAGCCAGGATAATGGCACTCATACTCGTGGCGTCCATGGTGGTGTTCTACGTGATATCCGCGGGACTGTTCCTGTTCAACTGAGCACAGCCGGGGGCAAGTCCCCGCGGCCGGCTTCGTGGCTGCGGCGTTGTGAATAAGGCATTCAAAAGGAGGTCGACAATATTGTCGGACCTCCTGTTTTTGTGCGTCAGAAGAAGCATGCAGCTGCTCCCGATTGTTTTTTTGCGCTGATATGAAAAAAAGTACAAGATGAACGCCTTGGAATTGCTGCGTTAAAAGATTATCAATTATAGAGCGCAATGTTTTGTTTGAAGAACACTCCTGCAGATACTATAATATAAACGTGTAGGACTTTGCATTTTTGGGAATGAATGACACAGCATTCAAGACATGAAGAGCGAAGGAATCGCTGATAGTTTTCGGTAAATGAAGGTGTTGATCCAGGAACAGGAGGTGCCTATGGAACTACAGATTCAAGATCTTGTTACCTCTATCCGCAAAGAAGGGGTAGAGGCGGCAAACGCCGAAGCGGAAGCCATCATTGCAGAAGCCAAAAGGAAAGCTGAATCGATCATCGGCAATGCAAAATCTGAGGCTCAGCAGTACAAGGACACGGCTGAGAAGGAAATCAGTATCCTCAGAGAGAGCGCCGAGGTGAGCGCTGACCAGGCCAGAAGGGATGCCGTACTTGCATTCAAGTCGGAGATCCAGGGTGAATTTGAAAAGATTCTCTCGGCCGGGGTCGGCAAGGAGCTTTCGGGAGAGGCTCTCGGCAAACTGATCCGCGCGGCTGTTGCCGGCGAAGATATCGCAGCATACACTGCGGAGGTATCCGAAGTGAGTGACGCTCTGAAGAGTGAACTTGCGAAGGAGATCAGGAGCGGACTGGAGATCAGACCGTCCAAGAGCGTTCAGCAGGGATTCCGCCTTGCGTCCAAGGACGGATCCGGCTATTTCGACTGCTCAGATGAGGGAATCATGGAGATGCTGATGCCATACTTCAGAGACCTGGATTTCCAGTAAAAAAGAAGGAGGCGCAGCATGGCTTCGTATTATTATCTGATTCCAAGCCTGCCTGAACTGAGAGCGGACGGTGAAATGCCGCTGACATACAGCGAATTTCTGAACTGCTGCCAGGGCAACGTGAGCGAGACGACATACGAGCGGCTCAGAAATCTCGAGCTGTCCTCGACAGAGGGACCTCTGGTCGGGGAATGGTCGAAGTTCTACGGGATGCTCATGAAGGAGCTCAACTACCAGAGGAGCATGAACCTCGGAAAGAGCTACTCGTCGGCGTACGACAAGGACGGCATCATCGCGCAGGCAGTCGCATCCGCGCTGTCGGCAAAGAACCCGCTCGAGGCCGAGAAGATACTGCTGGAATACGAGTTCGAAAACCTCGATTCACTTGTCGGGCTGCACATGTTCGATGACTATGTGCTTTTCGGATATGCGATCAAACTGAAACTGCTGGAACGTCTTAACTGTTTCGAGCAGACTAAGGGCAAGGCTGAATTCAAATCCCTGTTCGAGGGATTACAGCAGCAAGTATACAGTTTGTAACAGGAGTGTTATATGAAGACAGAAACAGGATATGTAGCCGGAGTCAACGGAAACCTGATCAAAGTTGATTTCGATGGCTCCGTTCGAAAGAATGAAGTTGGTTACATCCTCGTTGGAGATAAACGCCTCAAGGGCGAGGTCATACGTATCAACAACGGGGAGGTAAGCATGCAGATCTACGAGATGACAGACGGCATCAAGGTCGGCGACCCTGTAGAGTTCACCGGCGAGCTCATGTCCGTAGATCTGGGTCCGGGACTGCTGACCCAGGTATTTGACGGTCTGCAGAACCCGCTGCCTGAACTTGCAGAGCAGTGCGGATTCTTCCTGGAAAGAGGCGTGTATCTCGACGCGATCCCTGACCGCGACTGGGAGTTCACGCCGGCCGTAAAGATCGGCGACCGCGTACAGGCGGGCAGCACCGTAGGCACAGTGCCTGAGGGCCTGTTCACCCACCACATCATGGTCCCGTTCACACTCAAAGGAAACGACTGGACCGTGGATTCCATCAAATCCGCGGGAACATACAACGTGCATGACACGATCTGCACCATCGTCAACGGCAAGGGCGAGAAAAAGGACCTTACCATGATCTTCACCCAGCCGGTAAAGCAGGCGGTCAAGTGCTACGCGGAGAGACTTCGTCCGAATGAACCGCTCGTAACGAAGATCCGCTGCATCGACTCCTTCCTGCCGGTAGCCAAGGGCGGGACATTCTGCACACCGGGACCGTTCGGCGCGGGCAAGACGGTACTGCAGCACATGCAGGCCAAGAACTCCGACGTCGACATCGTTATCGTAGCGGCCTGCGGAGAGCGTGCCGGCGAGGTAGTAGAAGTACTGAAGGAATTCCCTGAACTGACCGACCCTAAGACAGGCCGTTCGCTCATGGAAAGAACGATCATCATCTGCAACACCTCGTCCATGCCGGTAGCCGCCAGAGAGGCGTCCTGCTACACAGCCGTGACGCTGGCCGAATACTACAGACAGATGGGACTCGACGTGCTGCTCCTCGCTGACTCCACGAGCCGCTGGGCTCAGGCGATGCGTGAGATGTCCGGACGTCTTGAAGAGATCCCTGGCGAGGAAGCCTTCCCGGCTTACCTCGAATCGACGATCGCGACCTTCTACGAGAGAGCCGGAAAGGTCCGTCTCAACAGCGGCGAGATCGCTTCGATCACTATCGGCGGTACGGTATCCCCGGCCGGCGGTAACTTCGAAGAACCGGTGACACAGGCCACGCTGAAGGTAGTAGGAGCATTCCACGGACTTGCGAGAGAGCGTTCCGACGCGCGTAAGTACCCGGCCATCCACCCGGTGGAATCCTGGTCGAAGTACGTAGGCGTCGTAGATATGGACCGTATCCACACGGCCCGCGGCATACTCATCAGAAGCACTGAGGTCAACCAGATGATGAAGGTAGTCGGCGAGGAAGGTACTTCCAGCGATGACTACATCATCTATCAGAAGGGAGAGCTCCTGGACGCGGTATATCTGCAGCAGAACTCGTTCGACCCTATCGACCAGGCCTGCGTGCCTGAGAGACAGCGCAGGGAGTTCGATGTGCTCTACGATGCGATGATGCAGACATACGATATTACGGACAAGAAGGAGATCAGGCAGTTCTTCAACCAGCTCAGACAGGAATTCCTCGACTGGCACGGCACCGAGTTCGAGTCACAGGAATTCGAGGCTCAGCAGAAGAAGATCACTGACTTCTACATGGCGAAAGCAGTGTAGCTGAGAGGACGGTGTGATATGCAAAAAGTATATACGAAAATTGAATCGATCGTAGGCAACGTAGTCACCGTCCGTGCCGAGGGAGTCAGAAACGGCGACCTTGCGCTCGTAGGAGACAGCTATGCCAACGTCATCAAGCTTGAGAAGGACATGGTGTCCCTCCAGGTATTCGCGGGAGCTCAGGGCGTCAGCACGACAGACCCTGTACGCTTCCTCGGCAGACCGATGATGGTATCCTTCTCGGAGCATCTGCTCGGCCGCGTATTCGACGGAGCCGGAGTGCCGAGAGACAACGGTCCTGCCCTTACTGAAAACATGATCCCTATCGGCGGTCCTTCATTCAACCCGGCGAAGAGGATCCTTCCTAACAAGATGGTACGTACCGGTATCCCGATGATCGACGTGTTCAACACGCTGGTTGAGAGCCAGAAGCTCCCGATCTTCTCCATCTCAGGAGAACCTTACAACCAGCTGCTGTCGAGGATCGCGATGCAGGCCGAGGTAGACATCATCATCCTCGGAGGTATGGGACTCAAGTACGACGACTACATGGAATTCCGCGATACGCTCGAAAAGGGCGGCGCCATGAGCCATACCGTAATGTTCATCCATACCGCTGCGGACCCTATCGTAGAGTGCACGCTGGTGCCTGACATGTCGCTGGCCGTTGCCGAGCAGTTCGCTCTTGAAGGAAAGAGAGTGCTCGTGCTGCTGACCGACATGACCAACTTCGCCGATGCCCAGAAGGAAATGGCGATCACGATGGAGCAGGTACCGTCGAACCGTGGTTATCCGGGCGACCTGTACAGCTGCCTCGCCTCGCGTTACGAAAAGGCCGTGGATATCGAAGGAGCGGGCTCCATCACCATCCTCGGTGTAACGACGATGCCGGGCGACGACGTTACGCACCCGGTGCCTGACAACACAGGATACATCACAGAAGGTCAGTTCTACCTCAAGGGCGGCCACATCGAGCCGTTCGGTTCGCTGTCGCGTCTGAAACAGAACGTAAACGGCAAGACCAGAGACGACCACCGTGCTCTGATGGACGGCATGATCAAGCTCTACGCCCAGTACAAGGAATCCCTCGAAAAGAAATCCATGGGATTCAACATGACTGAGTGGGACGACAAGCTCCTGAAGTACGGCGAGCTCTTTGAAAAGAAGATGATGGACCTGTCAGTCAATATCCCGCTTGAGGACGCGCTCGATCTCGGCTGGGACATCCTCGCAGACTGCTTCGATCCTGTTGAGACGGGAATGAAGACGAGCCTGATCGAGGAGAGATGGCCGAAGAAGGAAGCGCTGGCTTAGCAAAGGAGCGTGTCCATGGCTATCAAACTTACCAAGAACGAGCTGAAGAAGCAGAAGGACAACCTTAAGCAGTTCCAGCGTTATCTCCCGACACTGCAGCTCAAGAAGCAGCAGCTCCAGTCGGTGATAATGGGCATACGCAACGAGCTGGAAAGCAAGGAAGCCGAACGCATTCAGATGATTGGTGACCTGGACGACTGGATAGCAGTATTCGCAGAGAACGAGATCTTCGACGAAGACAAGAAACTCGACCGGCTGGTGCAGCCGGACAAAGTCATCGTCAAGGACGAGAACGTGGCGGGAGTCACGATCCCGGCCTTCGAAGAGCTCACGTTCAAGGACATCAACTACGATGTGGACGATTACCCGCTCTGGGTCGACACTGCGTGCTTCAAGCTCCGCGAGATCGCCAGGCTGGACGCGATAGTCTCGACGCTCAGGAAGCAGACAGAGCTTCTTGAACAGGAACTCCGCACGACTTCACAGAGGGTCAACCTTTTCGAAAAGGTCAAGATCCCTGAAGCCAAGGAGAACATCCGCGTCATCCAGGTATACCTGGGAGACCAGCAGACGGCTGCCGTTGTCCGCGGCAAGATCTCGAAGAAGAAATTAGTGGAGGTATAGCGATGGTAGAAAAAATGAAAATGGTTCACATCGTTACGACTGCCTCCCGTAAGGACGAGATGCTGAAAGCTCTCCGCGACGCCGGAGTGATGCATCTCGCCGAAAAGCAAAGTGCAGACCGTGAAGTATCAGAACGCTTCCAGACCCTGTCCCGCACGGCGATGGCCCTCGGTGACTACGCCGAAAAGAAGCAGAAGCCTGCGAGCGAGATACTGAGCGATAGTGAATTCAACGAAATGTATGCGGGCGTGCTCGAAGCCATCGACCGCAAGGCTGCTCTCGGCCAGGAGATAAGCAGTGCCAATACCGAGATCGACAGGATCCGGGCGTGGGGCGAATTCTCACCGGCCGAGCTGGAGGCTCTCAGAGACAAAGGTTATGACCTTCA
>JAFRFA010000128.1:0-3973 GCA_017434585.1 Mogibacterium sp.
GGATCTTTCGCCGTTCACAAAGACGGTCATGTGCATCCTGATGATAGCCGGGCGCCTCGAGATATATCCGTTCGTCATGATATTCCTGAAGAACTTCTGGAGATCGGACTCAGCGGTCTAGAAAAAACTGAAAGAACTCAAATATTGGTGCAGATCCGCACATTGCCGGTCGATTTGGGACAGTCCCGGGACGGGAGACTAGTGCAGATCCGCACATTATCGAGCGATTTGGGACAGTCCCGGGACGGGAGACTAGTGCAGAACCGCACATTGCCGGTCGATTTGGGACAGTCCCGGGACGGGAGACTAGTGCAGATCCGCGCATTGCCGGCTGATTTGGGACAGTCCCGGGACGGGAGACTAGTGCAGAACCGTGCATTACCATTCGATTTAGGACAGTGCCTGCACGGCAGACTAGTGCAGAACCGTGCATTACCATTCGATTTGGGACAGTCCCGCCAAGGTTTATGGTAGAATAGAAGCGATACAGATCCAAAAGATGTAAAAGAACTGCCCACAGTAAATATGAAAGAAAAACAGAGCAGCAGCTGGAAACAGACAAAAAAGAAACTCTTTGCGATGGTGTCGACGGGCGTCGTCGACAGCCGTCTCAATCAGGCTTACGACATAATAAGCACACTCGCGCTTATCGCCAATCTTGTCGCGGCCTTTGCAGTGACCTTCGACAATATCAAGGCGCAGTACGGGACGCTGCTCTACTGGGTAGATGAGGTCACGGTCGCCTTCTTCGCGGTGGACTACGTGCTCAGGCTGCTGACTGCCGAAGAGCAGTATCCGGGATACAAAGGCGTCGATGCGATGCGCAAATACGCGACATCGGGCTTCGGCATCATAGACCTTCTGTCATTCCTGCCCCATTATCTGCCTGCGTTTTTCCCTGCGGGAGCGGCGGTGTTCCGCATGCTCAGGGTAGTGAGGATATTCAGGCTGTTCAGGATCAACGCCTACTCAGATTCGCTTACGCTTATCGGCAACGTAATCAAGGGCAAGAAGACGCAGCTGCTGGCATCGGTATTCATCATCGCGATGCTCATAATGGCCTCCAGCCTGTGCATGTACAGCGTCGAGCATGATGCCCAGCCGGATGTTTTCAAGAACGCTTTCTCGGCGATATGGTGGGCGACGTCGACTCTGCTGACCGTCGGCTACGGCGACATATACCCCATCACAGTACTGGGACAGATACTCGGCATAATAATAACCTTCCTCGGCGTCGGGCTGGTCGCCATACCTACGGGTATCATATCGGCCGGATTCATCGAAGAGTACCAGAAGGCGAAGCGCCTTGCCGACATAGAACAGGAGCAGGAGGTTCGCTTCATCAAGGTATCCATCGATGAAGGCGACAAGTGGATAGGCAAGACGATAAGCGAGATCGCAGTGCCGAGCGGAACGATGATCGCTCTTATCATCAGAGGCAATGATACCGTGGTCCCGAGAGGAGATTCAGAGATACTTTTCGGCGACAAGCTCATAATGTGCGCCGAATCCCCGTCAGAGGGAATGCTCGAGGACGTGAAGGAGATAATCCTGCATGCGAAGCATCCGTGGAACGGACAGAAGATAAAGGACCTTGACATATCGAGACAGACCTTCATCGTGCTGGTCGACAGGGCCGGCAAGATGATAATGCCTGACGGGGATCTTACCCTTCTCGAAGGCGACAAGGTGCTCCTGTACACGAAAGAAAGCATAAAAAAATACCAGCACGAGCCGCTGTTCTAGACAGACGTATACCATTTTTATTCGCGGGTGTAATCATGGAATGGTTTTGGATTTTCATACACCATTATAGATGCCTGAAGCCGGTAAACGGATGCGAAATCGCTGATTGGGTGTAACATTCATATCATTACGGGGATATATACACCGTATTTGCAAAAAAACGGTGTATGGACCTGAGAATACCGGTCAATATTACACCCAAACGCATCGATGACAGCTTAAAGCAGGCTGTTTCAGGGCCTTCGGGTGTAACGATCCATTGATGATCGCAATTATTACACCGTGCCTTCGGTTCTGACCGGCAAAAAAATGATACAACCATGCCTGCGGCTCTGACCGGCAGAAAAAAAGGACGGCCATGTCCGCCGTCCCGCAGGGATCCGTGAAGGATCCTTTTTTATCTGCATGATATTCTTGTCTGATATTGCCGGCCGGAAGATCAGCCCTCTACGCGGATGCTTTTGATCTTCTGGTCGATGACAGGCTTGTCCCGTCTGTCGCGCTTTGAATTGACGATCCTGTCGGCGACTTCCATGCCTGATGTCACTCTGCCGAAGGCCGCATACTGGCCGTCCAGGTGAGGCGATGTCGTGGTCATAATAAAGAACTGCGAGCCTGCCGAGTTCGGGTCCATAGCTCTGGCCATGGAGAGGACGCCTCTTTCGTGCTTCAGATCGTTCTTGAAGCCGTTGGCCGCGAATTCTCCTTCGATGGTGTAGCCCGGTCCGCCCGTGCCGTTGCCCTTCGGACATCCGCCCTGGATCATGAATCCGGGTATGACCCTGTGAAAAATAAGTCCGTCATAGAAGCCTTCGTTGGCGAGCTTCTCCCAGTTGGCGACCGACTTAGGTGCGATGTCTTCGTAGAGTTCGCCCTTCATGATGCCGCCGTCTGCCATTTCGATAGTAAATTTTTTCATGAATTTTCCCTCCGTAAATGTATCATCAACGGTATTTTACCATATCGGACGGACGATTCGCCAAAAGGAACGGTTCTTTTTGACCGGACAGGTGGTAAAATATATCCATCATGAAAAAGACAACGCTGTGCTACATCAGAAATAAGGGCAGGGTGCTTATGCTCTACCGCGACCGCAAGCCGGATGATCCGAACGAGGGCAAGTGGCTCGGCATCGGCGGAAAGATCAGGAAGGGGGAGACTCCGGATGAATGCAATCTGAGGGAGGTACTCGAAGAGACCGGCCTCATCCTGCGCTCGGCTCGCTTTCACGGAGTCATAAAGTTCAGGGCGGATGAGTACGATGACGAGGACATGTACCTCTATTCTTCGGAGGATTTCGTGCCTGCGGATGAGGAGGCGGCTGCCGCGTTCAGAAGGACGGGGGAGTACCCGCCGCCTGAGTGCGACGAGGGCCGGCTCGAGTGGATCTCTGAAGAAAAACTCCTCTCGCTTCCGATGTGGGAGGGCGACAGGGCTTTCGTCGGCAGGCTTCTCGAAGGGCAGAAAGAGATATCCCTGACATTGCAATATACAGGTGAGCATTGTACAATAACTAGTGGCTGATCAGTCCGGAAGGGCCGTTCAGCCACTATATATATGGGACAGAAAGATGGCAGAAAACGACGGGACCGGAAAGACTGAAGTAATAGAAAAGGAAAGAATAACGAGCGAGGCCGTGCCTGAAAAAGGTGCGACCCGTATTTATGATGTTCCGTTAAAGGAGACCATCATCGCATCGAAGCACAGATGGATAAGCGATGAAGACGGGGACGTGATCAAGCCTGTCGGAAGGAATACCATCGCCCGCGGAGATACGAGGATATACGGCCAGTCGCTGAAAGAGACCAGGGTATACGGCAGGCCGCAGACAGCGGATCCGGGGCCGGATGAGAGAAAAACGGCCGGAAAGAAGATCAGGGAGGCCGTGACGGACGCCGCTGCGTGGTTCCGCGGCATATACACGGACCTTCGCAATGTCAGAGTGAGCGACAGCGCGAAGTTCTCGAGGTTCCTGAAAGTGACCGGGGCATTCGCGCTCATACTGCTGCTCGAGATCGGCTATTTCGCATTCGCTCACAGGACTGCGAGACTCCCGGCTGACATAAAAGAGGCTAAGGAGGAGCTTGAACTCACGCAGAAGGAGAGCGTCATCCTGCAGGAAGAGATAGATGAACTCGGCGGCTATGACAGCATAGAGGAACAAAGACGATCATGGGAGAGGCTAAAGGAAAAAGTCGAAAAGGCAGAGGCGGAAACATCCTCCTGA
>JAFRFA010000129.1:0-5332 GCA_017434585.1 Mogibacterium sp.
GCCGTCGGTCAGCAGGATATTGCCGCGCTCGACATCGATCATGTCCTTCCAGCAGCCGCGTATCGCGTCGTAGATGGCGTCGCTGTGCGGATAAGGACCTAGCCGCGCGGGGTCGAATTCTCTGAAGACCTTTTCGCATTCGGGCGGGAAGCCGTAAGGATTGCATCCCTCGCCGCAGTCGACTCCTCCAGGCGGCAGTTCGATGTGCTCCATCGCATAGCTTATGTATTCCTGTTCGAGCAGTTCTTTTCTGATCTTCATAATGGGATCGCCTTTCTGCCGTTTCCGCGGCGCGGTCTGATCATCCCTTTTCCCTTTTCATGCACTTTGATTGTACCAATAAGAGCTCCCGTTTGAAATAGATTTCTTGACAGTCCGCAGCCGTCTGTTTACAATTTTTGCAGAATGCGGACCGTGCGGAATGCCCGCAGGCGCCGCGTCTTTGACGACTGAGGTAAGAATGATGGAAAAGAATAAAAAAACTGTGCTGCTTGGCATAAGCGGCGGGATATCCGCATACAAATCGGTGTATGTGGCGAGCGGGCTCAAGAAAAAGGGCTATAATGTGCGCGTCGTCATGACGGAGAACGCCGCGAAGTTCGTGTCGCCTCTTACCTTCGAGACCATGAGCTGCGGCAAGGTCGTCACGGATGTGTTCGATCCGCGAAACGACACTCCGACCGAGCACATAGAGCTGAGCCACGAGGCCGACCTCATACTCATAGCTCCCGCTACCGCCAACACTATCGCAAAGCTCGCGCACGGCATCGCCGACAACATGCTGACGACCACGGTCCTTGCGGCCACATGTCCGAAGCTGATCTCGCCTGCGATGAACACCGACATGTTCGAGAACCCTGCCACGCAGGACAACCTCAATATACTGCGCGACTACGGCTTCGACATCATCGAGCCTGCGTACGGGATGCTGGCCTGCGGAGTCGAGGGCAAAGGCAAGATGCCCGAGCCTGATGTCCTGATCAGCTACGTAGAGCAGTGGATCTCAAAGCCAAAGGACATGAATGGCCTCAAAGTGCTTGTGACCGCCGGCCCGACCGAAGAGGCTGTCGATCCGGTCCGCTATATCACCAACCACTCGAGCGGCAAGATGGGCTACGCGCTGGCGAGGATGGCTGCGAGGAGAGGCGCCGAGGTGACGCTGGTGTCCGGCAGGACAGCGCTTCCGCGCGAGCCTTTCGTTGAGACTGTCGACGTGCTGTGCGCGGAAGACATGTTCAATGCCGTCACCGGGCGTGCTCCTGAGATGGACATAATCATCAAGGCTGCAGCTGTCGCGGACTTCACTCCTGCGAATCCTTCGTCCGAAAAGATCAAGAAAGCCGATCTTTTGGCTGCTTCGGCAAACAGCATGCAGGCGCCGCACAAAGGGCTTGAGCCAGAAAAAGAAGACTCTTCTGCCGGCGGCAGGGAGATGTCCATAAAGCTCGCTCCTACACGCGACATCCTGAAATATCTGGGCGAGCACAGAAGAGACGGCCAGTTCCTATGCGGCTTCGCGATGGAGACCCAGAATCTCATGGAGAACGCATCGGCAAAGCTTGCAAAGAAGAACGTAGACATGATATGCGCAAACAGTCTCCGCACAAAGGGTGCGGGCTTTGCCGGCGACACCAATGTCGTCACCATCATAACCAAAGACGGCGTGAAGGAGCTGCCGCTGATGAGCAAGCTCGATGCCGCCGACGCGATACTGGACGAGATAATTCATTCGATGAAATAAAAACTGACTTGAAAGATATCGGACAGAAAAGGTCCCCGCAGAATGAGACTGCGGGGACCTTTTTCAATAGATCGATATGTTAATGGAGTATAAATGAGTATGCCGCTTTATTATACCGGGAACTCGATCGCGATATCCTTGCCCTCTGCGATGTAAAGCTTGACGACTCCGCCGCTGAGTGCGATCTGTGTGCCGGCAGGTACAGCCATTGCAGGAACGGCTGCTTCTTCAGCGCCGGCTTCCTCTGTAGGAGCGTCCCCGCCCGCCGCGTCAGGATCCTGGATGTTGTCGACGATCTCTGCTGTGAGCGGTGTCAGGGAATCGGATACCTCCTTGAGTGTGGCGCCGATGCACTGACCGATCGTCAGACATCCGTCGAGCTTGAGAAGTCCTGTATCTACCAGGTCAGGGAAGATCGCCGGATCTTCGAGGTTGTGGTGCGAGATCTCGCCCGGCTCCATTCTGCAGCAAAGTACTGCAGGGTCATTCTTGTGTTCCAATGCATATTCCAGTTCGATCGACATTTTGTATATCCTCCTGTTTTTTCATTTATTCAGACATATATAATATTCTTCCATCTGAAGGGAAATGACAAGGCCGCGGCCCATAGATTTTGCCAATAGCCGCATCCCGCGGTATTGACGCAGTCAATTTGTTATGTTTTTACGGCCTCAATACAATGGATACAGCGGAGAGATCCGCTGTATTGTTTTATTACCCTGTATGGGAAATGGAGGTATTTATCATGGAAAACAAAAACGACAAGCTATTCATCATAATAGCGGGAGTCGTGATCGGCATCATCGCCGCGGGGCTTGCCTTCCTCGGAAACCCTAAGAACATGGGCTTCTGCATCGCATGCTTCCTGCGCGACACTGCCGGCGGACTCGGACTCCACAAAGCCCCTCCGGTACAGTACATCAGGCCGGAGATCATCGGGATCGTGATCGGCGCGTTCTGCGCGGCCTTCATCAAGAAGGAATTCGGTTCCAGGGGAGGTTCCGCTCCTATGACGAGATTCGTCCTCGGATTCTTTGCGATGGTAGGATGTCTCATGTTCCTCGGCTGCCCGTTCAGAATGATCCTGAGACTGGCCGGCGGAGATATGAACGCCATCTTCGGACTCGTGGGATTCGTGATCGGCATCTTCTGCGGCATCTTCTTCCTCAAGAACGGCTACAGCCTGAAAAGAACTTACAGCCTTACAAAGTATGAAGGCTACTGGATGCCGGTGCTCGAAGTAGTGATCTTCATCCTGCTTCTCGCAAAGCCTGCATACATCGCATTCTCGGAAGAAGGCCCTGGTTCGATGCACGCTGCGATCGGCATCTCCCTCGCTGCCGGACTCATCGTCGGTGTTCTCGCTCAGAGGACAAGACTGTGCATGGTCGGCGGAATGAGAGACCTCGTCCTCTTCAAGGAGACAAGACTTCTCTGGGGATTCATCGCTATCCTCGCTTCGGCTCTCGTGACCAACCTGATCCTCGGCGGATTCAAGTTCGGATTCGCGGAGCAGCCTATCGCTCACACTGACGGACTCTGGAACTGCCTCGGCATGGTGCTCGTAGGATTCGCCTGCGTGCTCCTCGGCGGATGCCCTCTCAGACAGCTCGTCATGTCCGGCGAAGGCAATGCCGACAGCGCTGTAACAGTTCTCGGCCTCATGGTCGGCGCTGCGTTCTGCCACAACTTCGGACTCGCTTCGAGCGCTGACGGCCCTACGCCTGCAGGCAAGATCGCCGTTATCATCGGGATCGTGGTCGTAGCAGCCATCGGCGTGCTCAACACATATGTGAAGGAATCAGCTGCCGAAGCCAAAGACGCCGCATAAGCAAAGGAGGCTCATAATGGTAGACGCAAGAGGCCTTTCGTGCCCTATGCCTGTGATCATGACCCAGAACGCGATGAAGAGCAAAGAGAACTACTATGAAGTCATGGTGGATGCTCCGGCTCCTCTCGAAAACGTGACGCGCTACGCGCGCAGCCAGGGTTACATGGTTGAAGTAGAAGACAAGGGCGGAGAATATCTGATAAAGATTTCTAAATAACAACCATAATAAAAGCGTGTCACTACCCATCGAAGAGCACGGCTCTCGCCTCGTCGCGGCTATACGCAGCGGTACTAAGCTCTGGCTTCGCAGCAATGCGGCTCCTCAGTTGAATCGTCGCTAATGCGGCTGCTCGCCAATCGCTAAGTGCCGGCTACCGCTCAGTCTCTTCTCTGGGTAGTGACACGCTTTATCTTTTGTTATAATCGCGTTATGAACACCTATATCGCTACATTCTTCATGCACTTCGGCTCGATCAGGTTCGAGCGTCTCTGTAAGTCAAAGGGCTACGAGGCGCGCACGATGCCTGTACCGAGAAGTCTTTCCTCAAGCTGCGGCACCTGCGTAAAGTACACGGCGCCGGAGCCTCTTTACGACCCTGCCCACGATGAGATGGAGCAGACGGTCAGGTGCGAAGCGGACGGCAGCTATACACTGCTGTGGAAAGCCGCCAACCTGTAGCTTCAGGCGTTCTTATTTTCTGCGCTGTCTGTCTTTGTTTTGCGCGTCCTTCAGAGTCGGTCTTTCACCGTTTCCCCATTTGACTCCGCCGCTTACCCTTTCGATATCTTCTTCCTTCAGATCGATATCTTTTTCTGTGACGGCAGGCTCTTCTTTCTTTTTAAAGCACATATCGTTCTCCTTATCCGTCTTACTGTGACATACTTTTATTCAGCCTCGAAGCTGTCCTTGCCAACCCCGCAGAGCGGGCATACCCAGTCTTCAGGAACATCTTCCCATGCTGTGCCCGGCTCTACTCCGTTGTCAGGATCGCCGACTGCAGGGTCATAAACATATCCGCATACGCTGCATACATACTTTTCCATATTAGTCCTCCTATCACTTTTGGATTTTGCTTTTGTCCTTATTATTACAAGTTACCGTGCGGTTTCCCGACACGGATTCCGGCAATTGCATTTTACAATTTATTGACTGTCATTGCTACTGATATTTCCTGTTTCCGAGCTGCTGTTTTTTGTTTTTTTACGGCGCGGCCCAGGTTCCTGATATCCGAGCATCTCTTTCGAGAGCGTCATTTCTCTGATGCGCCCGTTCCGGCACGCGAGCACGATTATGACTATCGCGATCAGGCCGTCGATAAACAGCGCCGGCCAGGCTCCTTCGACCCCGAATTCGTAACTGTACATTAGGCTGTCTATACCGGTGGCCGCGTCCAGGCGGAACATCGAGACCTCGGATACTAGGCCGCTGTTCGGGAGACCGAATATGAAGTTCTGCGTGAAATTCCACATCGTGTGTATCCCGAAGGCCGTCCAGATGCTTCCGGTATACCAGCGGAGAAGAGAATACCCTATGCCGCAAATGATGATGTTCACGATCGCGAGCGCCGTGACGCCGTCATTGAAGATGTGGAGAAGTCCGAATACCAATGAATTGACCAGAATGGCGACCCACAGCGGATAATGTATGCTGATGCGTTCATACACGAAGCCCCTGCACCAGACCTCTTCACTGGCACTCTGGAAAAACACTGCAATGAAAGCCAGAAGCATGACAGGGACGCCTGAAAAGCTGAAGTCCC
>JAFRFA010000130.1:0-2692 GCA_017434585.1 Mogibacterium sp.
GCGAAGCCTGTGTATCGCTTCCTTGAGGCTCACGAATCTTCTTGTCTCGATATATCCGAGTATAAATCTGTATCCGGTAGAGAATGGGTTCATCATGTTTTTGACTCCTTGAAAAACGCCCGCAATGCGGACTCTCATTGACATGATTTTAGCACATTAAAGAAGATTGTGTGAAGTGCTTGAATAATCAGACAGAGGTTTTATAGAATGAAGTTGCAGCATAATGATGACAATGGCTGAACAGCAGTCATCATACAGATAAGAACGTGTAAAACAGGAGGTAAAAAATGGCTAATAAATACGCAGGAACAAAAACAGAAAAGAATCTAATGGAAGCGTTCGCAGGCGAATCACAGGCAAGGAACAAGTACACATACTTCGCTTCCAAGGCAAAGAAGGAAGGCTTCGAGCAGATAGCCGCCCTCTTCCTCAAGACGGCTGAAAACGAGAAAGAGCATGCCAAGCTGTGGTTCAAGGAGCTCGAGGGCATAGGCGACACGGCTCAGAATCTCGAGGCCGCTGCAGACGGAGAGAACTACGAGTGGACAGACATGTACGAAGGCTTCGCGAAGACAGCCGAAGAAGAAGGCTTCAAGGCTCTCGCAGCGAAGTTCCGCATGGTGGCAGAGATCGAAAAGCAGCACGAACAACGCTACCGCGACCTGCTCCGCAACGTCGATTCGGCGGCAGTGTTCGAGAAGAGCTCGGTCACTGTATGGGAGTGCCGCAACTGCGGACATATCGTAGTCGGAACGAAGGCTCCGGAGGTCTGCCCGGTATGCGCTCATCCGCAGGCATACTTCGAAGTCCACGCCGAAAACTACTAATATCAGCAGCAGATGTACGGACAGAAAGCGCGCAGGAATACAGCATGTTCCTGCGCGTATTTATTGTGCGGAAAAGACGGGGTACTTATGATACAATCAGTAACGGAATAAAAACGCAAAGGAGAACCGATAAGTGAAAGTAGCGATTTTGGTAGATGCCGAGAACATCTCGTACAGATACGCAAAGCTTATCCTCGAAGAAGCGGGCAATATAGGCTCAGTCGTATGCAAGAGGATATACGGCGACTGGTCGGAGAACAGCCTGTCATCCTGGAGAAAGCCTATCGTCGAGTATTCGTTCAACGCGATACAGCAGTTCCAGAATACCAAGGGCAAGAACTCGACCGATTCAGCCCTTATTATAGATGCGATGGACCTTCTGCACGAGGAGAGTTACCAGTGCATCTGCATAGTCTCTTCAGACAGCGATTTTTCGAAGCTCGCTTCCCGCCTGAGGGAATCCGAGATATTCGTCGTGGGCATGGGTGAGCAGAAGACGCCGGTCAGCTTCAGGAGTGCGTGCGACAAGTTCCTTTATCTGGACGTGCTGCAGAAAGAGATAGAAAAAGAGAGGGCCGAAGCAGAGGAGCAGATCCGTAAGCAGAAGAAAAAAGCGGACGCTGCATCCTCATCCGAGGAGGAGAGCGGCCTGAACCGCAAGGTCATAACGAAGGAGATCGACAGGCTCCTGTCCAGCGAATCGACAGAGGACGGCTGGATGAGCCTTGCGGGGGTCGGGAACAAGCTGGGACAGAAATTCCCGGACTTCGATGTGCGTAACTTCGGCTTCTCGAAACTCTCGCAGTTCATAAAAAGCAGCGGGAAATACGAACTCAAGGGAGAAGTAAGCGAAGCGAACCCTCTTTCAAAGGTATACTACATACGCAGAAAACAGTAATACAACGATACAAAAGCACTGAAACAAGGAGGACCGACATTCATGAAAGGCATAATACTCGCAGGCGGGGCCGGCACAAGGCTCTACCCTCTCACCATCGTGACATCCAAGCAGCTGCTGCCGGTGTACGACAAGCCGATGATCTTCTATCCGCTGTCGACGCTGATGCTTGCAAACATTCGCGAGATACTCATCATCAGCACACCTGAAGACACTCCTAGGATCGAGGAGCTGCTGGGAGACGGTTCGAAGTTCGGAGTCGAGCTCTCGTACGCGGTCCAGGCAAAGCCTGAAGGACTCGCCCAGGCGTTCACGATCGGACGTGAATTCATTGGCGATGAACCTTGCGCTATGGTGCTCGGCGACAATATCTTCTACGGAAACGGTCTCAACCACAAGCTTGGAAGCGCACGCGAGGATGCAGAGGCAGGCAAGGCCACGATCTTCGGCTACTACGTAGAAGACCCTAAGCGCTTCGGCATCATGGAGTTCGAAAGAAGTGACGACCGCAATGAGTCGTGCAAGGTCCTCTCGGTCGAAGAGAAGCCTAAGCAGCCTAAGAGCAACTATGCCATAGTCGGCCTGTACTTCTATCCGAAGGGCGTGAGCGGCATGGCAGACAGAGTGCAGCCGTCGGCAAGGGGCGAGCTCGAGATAACGACCCTCAACGACATGTACCTGAAAGAGGGCAGACTGAACGCCCAGCTCCTCGGACGAGGCTACACATGGATGGACGCCGGCACATTCGACAGCCTGCAGAAGGCCACTGACTTCGTCAGTATGATCGAGCAGTACCAGGGCATGACCATCAGCTCGCCTGAAGAGATCGCCTACCATATGGGATGGATAGATGACGAGATGCTCGCAAAGAGCGTCAGACGTTACGGAAAGAGCCCGTACGGCGAAAGGCTCAAGGCAGTACTCGAAGGAAAAGTTGTGATTTAAGGGAGACAGAATGGAAAAAACA